>JAFUEE010000041.1 GCA_017464085.1 Pseudomonadota bacterium | reverse complement strand
CGGTTGTCGGCAAAGAATTTGTCGTGATGGCTGGTTTGCCTACGGTTGTCGGCAAAGAATTTGTCGTGATTGCCGGTTTGCCTACGGTTGTCAGCAAAGAATTTGTCGTGATGGCTGGTTTGCCTACGGTTGTCGGCAAAGAATTTGTTGTGCTTGTCAGCTTGTCTACGGTTGTCGGCAAAGAATTTGGTTATGTGCAGTGGCTGTGGATAGAGCAAATCACTGGCAACCCTTCAGGGGGCTGTTCAGTTTTGCCTCTGCACATGTCATATCCAAGCGGGTGGCACAGGGTTCCAGAAGCAGCGAGCCGTATGCGGCGCAAGGGGCGCCGCATAGGGGAGCGGGCTGGCCGTATGCCCGGAGGGCATAGGCCGGCTTAAAAAAAATGTGTCAATGGCGCTCGAGCTTGTGCCTGAGAACGGTGATGCGGTCACGCAGGAGCGCGGCTGTTTCGAAGTCGAGCTGCTGTGCGGCATCTTTCATCTGCTGAGTGAGCTGTTCGATGCGTGCGGGGATGTCGCTGAGCTCGGTGGATTCGTCGGCGCGCTTGTCTTCGTCGGGATGCTTGTCGGGGATGTGGTCCTCGATATCCTGAATGTTTTTGATGATTGTGCGCGGCGTGATGCCGTGTTCGAGGTTGAATGCTTCCTGGATGGCGCGGCGTCTTCGCGTCTCGTCGACGGCTTCGCGGAGGCTGTCGGTGAGTGTGCTGGCATAGAGGATGACGCGCCCGTTGGCGTTTCTGGAGGCGCGTCCGATGGTTTGTATGAGGGAGCGCCTGGAGCGCAGGAAGCCTTCCTTGTCGGCGTCGAGGATGCAGACGAGCTGCACTTCCGGGAGGTCGAGGCCTTCGCGCAGGAGGTTGATGCCGACGAGGACGTCGAACTGTCCGAGGCGGAGGTCGCGTAGGAGCGCGGCGCGTTCGAGCGTGTCGATGTCCGAGTGGAGATAACGCGCGCGCACGCCTGTTTCGTTGAGGTATTCGGTGAGATCTTCGGCCATGCGTTTGGTGAGCGTGGTGACGAGGACGCGCGCGCCGGAGTCGACGACGGGCTTGATTTCGCTGACGGCGTCATCGACCTGTCCGAGCGCGGGCCTGATGTCGAGGATGGGGTCGAGCAGGCCTGTCGGGCGGATGAGCTGCTCGACGATTTCGCCCTCGGACTCTTCGATCTCGCGGTCGCCCGGGGTCGCGGAGACATAGATGACCTGGTGGATGAGGGATTCGAATTCCTCGAAATTGAGCGGGCGGTTGTCGAGTGCGGACGGCAGCCGGAAGCCGTAATCGACGAGGACCTGCTTGCGCGACCTGTCGCCCCTGTACATGCCGCCGATCTGCGGGACGCTGACATGGCTTTCGTCAATGACGAGCAGGAAGTCGTCGGGAAAATAATTGATGAGGCAAGGCGGTGCTTCGCCGGGTTCGCGTCCGGTCAGATGGCGTGAGTAGTTTTCGATGCCGGAGCAGTAGCCGAGCGCGGCGATGTTGGCGATATCTTCGTTGGTGCGTTCTTCGATGCGCTGGCACTCGACGAGCTTTCCCTCGCGTCTGAAATTCTCGATGACCTCGTTGAGCTCAGCCTTGATCGACATGAGTGCTTTCTGTCGCATCTCGTCCGTGACGACGTAATGGCTGGCGGGAAAGATGACGAGCTTGTCGACTTCGGCCTCGACGGCGCCGCGCAGCGGGTCGATTTCGTAGATGGCCTCGACTTCGTCGCCAAAGAAGCAGATCCTGTAAGCGCGGTCGCTCTCGTATGCGGGGAAGACTTCGACGGTGTCGCCGCGGACACGGAAGGTCGCGCGGTCGAGGTCGTACTGGTTGCGCTCGTACTGTATGCGCGTGAGCTTTCGCAGGTATGCGTCGCGTGAGATGATATCGCCGACCTGAATCTGCGCGCGCATCGCGAGATAAGAATCGGCAGTGCCGAGGCCGTAGATGCACGAGACGCTTGCGACGATGATGACGTCGTTTCGCGTGAGCAGGCTGTGCGTGGCAGAGAGGCGCATGCGTTCGATGTCGTCGTTGATTTTGGCGTCTTTTTCGATGAAGAGCCCGGATGCGGGGATATAGGCTTCGGGCTGGTAATAGTCGTAATAGCTGACAAAGTATTCGACAGCGTTCTGCGGGAAGAGCGCCTTGAACTCTGTGAAGAGCTGCCCCGCGAGCGTCTTGTTTGGGGCGATGATGAGCGTGGGTCGCTGGACGCGCTCGATGACGGATGCGATCGTGAAGGTTTTTCCGCTGCCAGTGATGCCGAGCAGTGTCTGTGCGCGTCTGCCTTCATCGAGTCCCTCGACGAGGCGGTCGATCGCCTGTGGCTGGTCGCCGCATGGCGCAAACTCTGAGTGGATTTTGAATTTCATGTATGAGCCTTGTCTGATGCTGATTTTATGTTTCCTGCGTGGCCGCGCTATCGGCCTTGCCGATACGCGCGTTGTCCGGCGCGGTCTATCGGCTTTGCCGATACGCCCGCGCGTGTTTATGGTTTATCGGCTTCGCAACGCAACATCAAAAGACCGATAAGCGGACAGTTTATCTGCAGTTGTCAGTTGTCAGTTGTCAGTTGTCAGCAGACAGTAGTGAGTGCGATAAAGCTTCTGTTTTTGATTTCGCGTGCATGTCCTGGAATTGTTGCCGAATGATGCAGCAGAGCCTGCAGTGTCTGAATGCGCCATTGCAGTCTGAGCTGTAACTGTCAAATCAGACGTTTATCAAATAAGACGTTTCTCAAAGGCTCAAATGTGGTAAAGTAAAATAGAAGTTTTATGGGGGCTGGCCGACAGGGCTCTGCTCGGGTGTGATTCGAATCGTCATTAGCAACAGAAAATTAGCAGGTGAAGTATGGATCCTAGACCTCGTTGGTTATTCACAGATGGGCCGAAACGTCGCAATCAGGTGATCGAGGCGCTTCGTGCAGGCGAACAGGATTGGGCGAAATATCTTGTGGGGATGAGCGGAGTGAGCGAGATCGCGAATGGTCTTGATCTCCGGGGGATCGACTTGAGCGGTGTGGATCTTCGCAATGCGAAGCTTGACAAAGCGCATCTCGAATGGGCGGACCTTTCGGGGGCGATCCTTTCGAATGGCTCGTTGCGCCATGCATGCGTGCGCGATGTGGATCTTCATGGCGCGGATCTGTCGGGAACGGACATCACGGGGGCAGACCTGCAGGGGACGAATCTGGAGGGGGTCAAGCTTTCCGGCGCGAAGGCGCGCGGCGTGCGTTTCAGCCAGTCGAATCTGAAGCAGGTGGATCTTTCAGGTGCGGATGTATCTGGAGCGGATTTTCGCGGTTCATGTCTACTGGATGTCGTGCTGACGGGATCGAATGCTGATTTTGCCTCGTTTGCGGGCGTATCCGCGAGCCGGCTTCAGGCATCTGGCGGCTCGTTCAAAAAGACGAACTGGTTCAAGGCGGACCTGAGCATGAGCGTGTTTACGGAGGCATCGCTGACAGAGGCGGACCTGAGCAATGCGAACTGCACGGGCGCGAATTTTGAGCGCGTGGAGCTGAGCCGTGGCAAGATGAAAGAGGCGAATCTGACTGATGCGGACATGCGCGGCCTGACGGCGGAGAGCACGACATTTGCGGGCGCGTTGCTGTCTGGCGCGAATTTTCAGAACGCGATGGTTTCTGAGTCGAATTTCAACAACGTGTGCGCGCCGACGCCGGCTGATATGCGCGAGATCCAGGCGGTGCATGCATTTTTTATGAACAGCAATTTTTCTGACAGTTCATTTTCGGGCGCGAATCTGACGAAAGCAGTGCTCTGCGAGGCAAATCTGATGCGTTCCGATCTGACGGGCTGCCAGATTGCGGAAGGGAATTTCCAGAAATGCAATCTGCGCGAGGCGCGGATGTCCGGGAGCGATATCCGGAATGCGGTGCTATCGGAGGCGTCGCTGAGCGGCGCGGATCTTTCGTCATGCGACCTTCGGGGAACGAACGCGCTGCCGTCTGTGCTCAATGGCGCTATTTTGTCGTCGGCGAAGTTTTCGACGCAGATGCGCGAACGTGTCGGGGAGAGCCAGATTGTCGGGGAGCCCGTATTTGAAGACTGAGCGGTAATCAAGTGGCGATTAATATCGTAGAAAAGAATGCCCTGGCGCTGAACCAGATACTGCGCGCGGATGGCAAGCGTCTCGGGAAGGCGTGGCGTCTTCGTATCCGCACGCTGCTGGGGGAGACGTTTGCCGCATTGAACGCAAAGCCGCTTGACGGCGCGCTCTGCCTGCAGCTTTCTGAAAAGATCGAGGCAGAGCTTGCGGCGCTTTCAGAAATGAAAGGCGATGCCGTGGAAGAGGACGGCCTGCGCGGGACGGATGCGCCGTCTGCTGAAAAGCCGTCTAAAAAGAAGAAGTCCCGCAAGAGATCTGAAGCGGAAGCGACGGAGTCGCAGTCAGTTGAAGCGGATGCGGAAGACGCGTCGGAGGCATGGTGGGCGCAGGAGGCTGAAGGGGCTTTGCCGAAAAAGAAGAAGCCCGGGAAGAAATCAGGCGTTTCCGGGCGTGCGGATGCGGACGGTGCGTCTGGGACGTTTTCGGAAGATGCGCGCATGAGCGCGCCGGAGGGGCGTATCGGCGAAGCCGATAGCCCCGGGGACATGCCGCGTATCGGCGGAGCCGATAGTGGCGAGGAGTCTGCGCGTATCGGCGGAGCCGATAGCGCAGAAGCCATGGAAAACGAAGTGCCGGCGGAATCGGAAGCGCGTGGTGGCGAGGGCGCTGAGGCGGAAAGCGTTGAGGCTGAAAGCGTTCCGGAAGAGGCAGGGCTGTTTGATTTGATTCACGTGCAGATCCGCTGTTTCTTTAAGATTAATGCATGTGTCCGTCCGCCATATATCGGCAAGTTTGTCCAGTTTGCGGACAAGTTCTCCGAGGTCAAGGAGGCGCGCATAGAGCGTTTTATTCGCGTGCTTTCGAAAGGTGACGAGGAGATTTCGATGAAGACGGAGGTCGAGGTCGGCTATCGCGATGACCTGATTCCGGATATGCCCGAAATGGGCTTCGTGCTTCATCCTAAAAAGAAGAAAAAGCGCTGAGCGGCTCGCATCGGCGCGCAGGGATACGGGAAAAGTGATGCGTAAACTGAGGCTAGTGGCGGTATTGAGCGCCCTGATTTTGTCATCGTGTACGGGGATGGATGCGGGCTGGAAGGCGCAGCGTTCGGGCGATTATGAGACTGCGCTGAAATATGCGGTGGCGGAACTTGCAAAGAATCCGCAGGATCCGGAAGTGTACCGTCTGATTGCGGCGACCTCGATTTCGCGCGGCCAGTATGAGTCTGCGGTGAAATCAGCGGAATTTGCGAGTGCGCTGGATGGCGGCAGCGAGCGGTCGGAGCGCCTCTTGCGCGAGGCGTATGCCGCGCGCAAGTCGTGGGCGGAATTGTGTGATGCCGGGCTCCGCGCAGTGTCGGCCGGGCATCCCTTGGATGAGGCGGACCGCGCATGGTTCGAGGCCGGCTATTCTGCGCTTGCTGGTCAGGGCGGCGCGTATGGCTGCCTGAAGGGGCTGGAGAAGCTTGGGGCGTCTGTGGCGGATGGGGAGCGCGTGAGCGCGGCATACGCGGAGGCAATCGCTGGTCAGGGGCGCAATCGCGAGGCCTTCGAAATCGAGGACGCGCTTTCCGATCATCGCGCATCGAAGCTGAACGCGTCGAAACGGCTTTATGCGCTCGGGGAAGCCACTCAGGCGCGCGAGCGGCTGAGCGCGTATGTGGGCTTGGGGCCGGAGGGCAAGGAGCATAGGATTTCAGAGGCAGTCTCGGTGTGCGAGGCGTATCACGATTACGCGCTTGAAGCTGAACTGCTGGCGGAGTCTTCAGAGGGGGCAATCTCGGTGGCGCGCGGCATCGCGTTGCGCCGTTCGTTTGATGCGGAAGGTGCAGATGCTGTGTTTGCGGCGAATTTTGCGCGCCCGGACCGAGACAAGGCGCAAGCCGGTGCGGATATCAGGCGTCTCATGGATGCCGGATATCCGGAGACGGCGGCGCAGGCGTTTTTGACATGTGCATCGTGCCGCAGTGATGTGGAGATGAACTTTGAGGTCGCCGATCTTCTGTATGGCGCAGGCCAGATGGATGCGGTGCATGAGATGATGACGGACATCGGGGAGCGTGGCAGCACGGATGGCGCGCTTCAGGTTCGCATTTTCGAGTGGTATCAGCAGCGCGGCATGCCCAGCCAGGCGCTGATCAGCGCGGAACGCGCGGTCAAGGCCGGCGTGAAGGATGAGGCATTTTTGAGCGCTCGCTTGGAGGCATATCTGGACAGTAGGCAGATACGGAATTTTGAGCGCGAGGCGTCTGCCTGGATCGAGAGCGAAGAAGCGCCGGCAGCCAATGTGCGCACGAATGTCGCGCGTCTGGAGGCGAAGCGATATAACTGGCAGGGCATTCTGGATGTGCTCGCGCCTGCCGTGGAAGCGGATGCGCTCGGGAGAGAAGGGCGGTCGCTTTACATCAAGGCCTTGAACGCGCAGAAGATGTATCCGGAGCTTTATGAGGCTTTGGAAAAATACGATCCCAATATGGACCCGCTCAAGCGCGCGGATTATTTTTATGCGCCAGAAAGCGAGGCGGAATATAAGAAATGCCTTGAAAAGCTCTTTGCGGGGAGCACGTCGGACAAAATCGAGGCGGAGATCGCATCTGCGCGCTATGCGCTTGTCTTCAAGTCGGATGCGGAGACTTGGCGAAGGGGATATGCGCGCGCGATCGAGCTTGGCGGGGGCAGTTCGCTGATTTATGAACGGATCGTGGAATCCAGCCGCGGGCTTGATCAGGTCGAGGATGCGATTGAATTTGCGAAACGATGGCGCGATCTGTACCCGCAAAAGCCGAAACCGTACAGCGTGCTCGGGCGTTTGTATTTGACGGCGCATGATACGAAATCGGCAGGGCAGGCTTATGCGGACTATGTATCGCTTCAGGGCGGGGATGTTAAGGCGTTGCGCGAGTGCGTCTTGGAGTATTCTCGTTTTGGAGAGAGCGTGGCTGGGGCAGATTGGGCGGCAACAATCGCTGAGCGCGCCGATCATCTGAACAGCGCAGAACATCAGGAAGTGCTTGCCGAAGCGCGCATGATGGCGTGGCAGGGGATGCGCGGCAGCGCGGATGCGGAGCCTTACAGGCAGGGGGCGATTGACGGGTATCTGCGCGCGGTCAGGCTCATGCCTGAAAAAGGGCTGACGTATGCCGACGTTTTGAGCCGGCTCGATGCTCTGGATGCGGCAGAAACAGCGTATGCCGCCGCAGACAAAAAAAGCGTGACCTGGAATGCCGGCGACAGGGTGGCGCGCGCAAAAGGGCTGATTGCGCTGAAACGCCCGGATAGCGAGATACGCAATGCTGTGAACACGGTTTCCGGCGGCAAAGATACGTTTGCGATGACGGACATGCTCGAGGCCGAGCAATCTTTGGGATATGGGGAGAATATTCTCAAGGCGCTTTTGACAGATGAATCGGTCGCGACTCGCGGGAAGGCGTATGATTGGCTGGTGCGGATTGCCATGAACAGCGGGGAGCTGTCGAAGGTCGGAGAGTATTCGAAGATATTGGAAGCGCAAGCGCCGAACAATGCGGATGTGCGTCTGAAAATCGCGAACGCGATGATGCAGGTCAGATCGTATGATGAAGCCGTCAGGCATCTGACATTTCTGCAGACGGTACGTCCGGATGCGCGCGATGTGCTGGATGCGCAGATGCTTTTGGCGCGTCGCGCGCCGGAAAATGCAGGTGCGCAGGCATTGCAGGAAACTGCATTTTCTGCGGCACGCGGGCGTTTTCATCGTCTGGACTGGATTTCTCAGAATTTTGAAAAGTTCGGGGATTATGCGCATGCGCTGGAATATGCCGAGCAGGCGTATTATTCGACGACAGTCGTCAACCGTGCGCTGCAGCTCAGATTGCTCAGGCTGTATTTGAAAGCAGGAAAAGTCGGTCAGGAGGAAGGCGTGAGCCGGGATCGCGGATTTGCAGGCATTCTTGAGGATGTGCGTCAGTCTGCGGCATGGTCTGTGGCCAATATCCGGGACCTGGCGGAAGTCGCGCAAGATGCCGGATATACAGAGCTTTCGCAGTCCTGGTTTGCAGAAGCAGTATCTCATGCCCCGAGCGATGTCAGCCTGAAACAGAGACGTCTTGAGTTGGCGCTCGCGTCAGAACAGGATGGTCTGATCGCCAATAGCCTTGAACAGGCCGTAGAGCTTCCGATGGCAAATGTTCTGGATCCGCTTTCAAAATATGGCGCGAAGATGGACATTTTCGACGCGATTGACCTGTTCGCCGAGAACGGGGAGCATGCGCTTGCCGCAAAAGCGCTCTGGGATGTATTTGATGACTATGTGGAGAGCCGCGGAATCGTCGATGCACGCCGGGCGCTTGAGACATATTCGGATGCAGCCTGGCAAGGGGTGCCTGCGAATCGCGCGGCGGTTGCCGAAAGACTTGTATCGCTTTCGCTGATGGGAGAAGACCGCTGTGCGGGACTTGGGCGTCTGAATGCGCTTTCTGATCCTGTGATTATGGCGCGCCTTGCGGCTCAATGTGCTTCGGGAAGCGATGCAGTTTTTGCGGCTATGCGTGATTTGCGCGCGAGCATGCGCAAGGCAAGGCGTGATGAATATGACAGCTCTGTCTATCGAACGTTTGTGCAGGACGGGCATGAGGCATTGGCTGCGCGTTATATCGAAATGATGGGCATTGAGGACAGCGCGTATGCGCGCTTTGAGCGCCGGATTGCGTCAGGGGATGTGCTCGGGGCATTGCGCGAAGTGACGGAGACGCCTGTTGCTGCGGATGAAGTCCTGGATGTGCTCCGCGTGCTGGTGGCGCATGGATATGTGCGAGAGGGGCTTGCGTACGCCAGCGGGGAGATGTCGCGTGTGCCGGATGCTGATCGCGCAGGGATTGCGGCCATTGCGGTTTTGGAAGGCGCCAATGATGCGGTCTTTGTCAAATCATTGCCCGGGGCATTTTCGCACTATGAGCAGCTGGACGGGGAAAGCATCTATCGCGTGGCTGCGCTTTCTGGCATAGAGCATTGGCTGTCTGATACGCCTGCACGGAGCCTTGGTCGCGTGCTGGAAATCGTGATGCGGAGTGCGGCAGCGCATGAGGCCGAGCGGCCTGAGCTCATTGCGGCTGTGCTGAATGCGATCGAGCAGCGCAATACGCGTCCGTCTTTGTATGTGCAGTATGCACAGCAGGCAATCCGTCATCACATGTATGCGGAAGCGATGCGCGGTCTTGAGCCCTTGGTGGCGATGTTGCCTTCTTCAGATTTGGTATATCGCCTGATTTCGGTGGCGCGAGCAGGTATCGGGGATATTCAGGGAAGCATTGATGCGCTCGAAGAAGGGGCGCGTTGGGCTGTGCAGGTGCCCGATTATTGGGAAAATGCCCGGGAGATGCATCGGGAATCCCCGCTTGAAATCCGAGCCAGAATTACGCAGGCAAGCGCCGAAATTGAACCGAGGAATGCATCTGTGTTAGTGGCGAAAGTATCAGAGGCATTAGAACGCGGCGATTTTTCCGGTGCGGAAGAAAATGCGCGTCTGGCGTTGAAATATGGCGGTGTCTCAGTCATTCACAAAATCGCTGATGCATACGAAATGGCAGGTATGCTGGCTAAGATGCCGGCAGATCTTGCTGATGGGGAGACGAGCTCTCATCTTGGGGTTCAGGCGCGGCTTGCGCTTGCGAATGGCGATATATCATCTTCGGCGATGCTTTTTGCGGAAGCAGCTCAGCGCTCATTTCATCCGATTGATATGTATGCAGAAGCAGCAGACGCCTATATCCACGAGGGCAAGTGGGAACGTGTCGAGCAACTTGCATCTCAGATGATGACGCGCTATCCACATGCATACAGGCCGTATGCATATCGTGCGGCTGTGGAGATTTCGCGTGGACAGGCGGATGAGGCGTTTTCGGACTATCTCGAAGCGAGAAAACGCGCGGCTGAGACGCGTTCGTGGATTGGGATTCTTGTAAAAGCGGCAGCTGAAATGGGAAATATGGCTCTGCTTCGACGTATTTATGCACACGAACAGACGCATGGCACGCTGGATGAAGCAGCCTGGGTCACTGCGATTTCGGAGCTGTTTCTTGCAAAAACATCGTCATGCATCGAGGCTGCGAAAGAGACGTCTGAATTAGCCCCGGCCGAAATGGGAATGTTTATAATCCGCGAACTTTTGCCGAATGCGCTCTTGGCGGTGAAGGATCATACAGATGCGCGTGCGATGCTGAGCCGTCTTGCGCTTTGTGCCGGCGACCGGGTCGCGCATGGACACATCGAAAGCATCGGCGTTTTGTAATTATCTGGGATGGTGGCATCATGAGCGCAATGAAGTTTAGATTTGTCCTCGTTTGCTTTGCGTGCGTGATGCTTTGCGCACAGATGGCGTTTGCCGACGGGACGGATCCGCATACCGGAAATTCAGGTGAGGGTGCGGGCGCTGGCAAGTCTGCTTCTGAACCCGCCAAGGTTGCGGAAAAAAAGGCTTCGGGAAAGAGCGATCCCAAGAAGATCGAGCAGGGAAAGTACTCGAAAAGCACTAAAAAAGCTGGCAGTAAAAATTCTTCAAGCCGAAAAAAAAGCAAGAAATCGAAAAAAGGCAAAGGATCTGAAGACAAAGCCTCTTTGCAGGTAGCGTTCAGTGCGGAAGAAATCGAGCGGTATCGCGCGATGCCGTTTGAAACCTGGGAGAGCCCGCGCGAGACATCAACAATCGGTCTGCCGATAGAGCCTGGGTTTGCTCAGCCCTATCCTTACGAAAATCTGCTTCGTCAGTATGACGGCAATAACTGCCGCCATCGCGGGCTCGATATCGGGACGGTTGGCGAAAAAAATGGCGGCATGGGAACCGTCGTCAACGCAGTCGTGAAATCAAAAATTACTTTGATCGGCAAGACTGGCGGCGATATCGGCGAATTCGGACGCCTTGACAAGCGCACAGGGGAGGGGATTCGTACCGGTCGCAAGTATCCTCGCCAGATTTTGGTGCCGGGCTATGGATTGGTCTATCCGCTCTCGCTCGACTATGGGCGCTGGCGCAGCGGCACAGTTGTCGTGACAAAGGTTCTGGAAGGTCCGCTCAAGGATTACACCATCCGTTATATGCATCTGGCGACGGTCCGCCCGGATTTGAAAGTCGGCGATATCGTCGAGGCCGGCGAACATCTTGCGCTGATGGGGTCGACCGCTGTCATGGATTCTCCGCCGCATGTCCATATCGACATGGAGACGCCGACTGGCGCGCGCGATGATCTTGCGCCCTATATTGGGCTGAAAGAGACGAAATCGCATTGCCGGTCTTCCAAGAACTCCAAAAAGTCGTCTAAAAGTACAAAAAAGTCGTCTAAGAACGCGAAAAAATCGACCAAATCGTCGAAATCCTCGGGCGCTTCCAAGACTGTGAGCAGCACGGGAGTCACGAAGCGCAGCCGCGCGAGCTATGTGCAGGGCAGCAAGCCTGCTGTTGCTCCTGAAACGCGGGAATTGCAGCGCTAAGCGCATGAGGCGTGTATGGCCCCATAAAGACGCGCGCTCCGCGCGTCTCCCAAGCGCCGTATGCCGGCAGGCATAGGCGCGCCCCATTGCGCGGCGTATCGCAGATAGCCGCGCGCCATGCAAAGATGTTCCAGGAAACGTCTATTTTGCGCAGCCAAACGAGATGAGGATAATCACGCTGTCGGGCATAACCGTGAGCCTTGACGGCTGATGGATCGGCGCGACTTCTGGCGCGATCATGTCAAACGGCGGGGCTTTGGAGGTGTCTGCGATGACCTGCCAGAGGCGTTTGGGCAGATCGAACTCGAGCGGCTCTTTCCAGGCGTTCATCGCGACATAGAAGCGCGGGCCGAGCGCGCCGTCGTAGAGCTCGAAAGCGAAGGAATGCGAGTAGGAGTTCCAGTCGGGCTTGTCGATATGGATGCCGTGGAAGCGGATGTTGTCCGTTTTGGGATGGCACGTCTTGGGGTCGGCGAACATCGTGTATCGCAGGGCCTTGAAGCGATTGCGCAGGGCGATCATTTTGGAGCAGAAATTGAGCATTTCTGCGGCCTGCGGCGTTTTTTCCCAGTTGACCCACGAGACTTCGTTGTCCTGGCAGAAGCCGTTGTTGTTGCCGCATTGCGTGCGCCAGATTTCGTCGCCGCCGAGCATCATGGGGGTGCCGCGAGAGACGAAGAGCGTGGCGATGAGATTTTTGGCGCGCTGGATTCGCTTGCGCATGATGACGGGATCGTCTGTTTCCCCTTCGACGCCGAAGTTCGTGCTCGTGTTGTCTTCCATGCCGTCTCGGTTCTGCTCACCGTTTCGCTCGTTGTGCTTGTGGAGATAGCTGCAGAGGTCGCGGAGCGTGAAGCCGTCATGCGCCGTGATGAAATTGATGCTCTGCGCGGCGTTGGGCTTGTCTGCGAAAGCGTCTTTGCTGCCTGCTATGCGGCGCGCGAGCGGGAGGGCGGTGTTGTCGTAACCGAGCCAGAAGCGGCGTGCGTCATCGCGGAATTTGCCGTTCCATTCGGCCCATGCTTTAGGGAAGCCGCCGACCTTGTAGAGCCCGCCGGCATCCCATGCCTCTGCGATGAGCTTGCATCCGCGCAGGACGGGATCGTCGGCGATATCGCTGAGCAGCCCGAGATTCGGGTCATTGATCCATTCGCCTTTGTTTGAGCGCCCGAGGATTGTCGCGAGATCGAACCGGAAGCCGTCGACGTGCATCTCGACTAGCCAGTACCTGAGGCATTCGATGATGAGATGCTTCATGGCCGGGTGATTGCAGTTCATCGTGTTGCCGCAGCCGGTATAGTTCGCGTATTTGCCGCGTTTTTCGAGCATATAATAGACAGCGTTGTCGAAGCCCTTGAAGGCGATGGACGGGCCGTGTTCGCCGCCTTCGCCGCTGTGATTGAAGACGACATCGAGGATGACTTCGATCTGTGCTTCGTGGAAAGCGCGCACCATCTGTCGGAATTCGCTGACGACGGCGCCCGGGGTGCGGTCATACGCATAGCCCTGGTGTGGCGCGAAGAAGCCGAGCGTGGCATATCCCCAGTAGTTTCGGTTGATCTGTTTCGTGACCGGATCGATGAGCGTCGGGGGCTCAAGCTCGTTGAATTGAGCGATCGGCAGAAGCTCGATGGTTGTGATGCCGAGCGATTTGAGATGCGGGATTTTATCGATGAGCCCGAGGAATGTGCCGGGTTTTGTGGACATGGCCGAAGGATGAGCAGTCATGCCCTTGACATGGCATTCGTAAATGACGCTTTCGGAGAGCGCGTAACGCGGCCGCAGTTCGTGGTCCCAGTCCATGGGGGCGCGCTGGACGGCGACAGATTTTGCAGTCGCGCGCGCGCTGTCCAGATGGGAATAGGAGATGTCTTTGAGTGAAGAGTGCCTGTCGAACGCATAGAGCGCGTCATCGAACATGTCGAATTCGCCGATGACCGCATGCGCATAGGGGTCGAGCAGGAGCTTGTGGGGGTTGAAGCGGTGGCCGATCAGCGGCTTGTAGGGGCCGTCCATGCGCCAGCCATAGAGCTGTCCCGATTTGAGCCCCTGCACGTGGATATGCCAGATGTCGCCGGTTCTGTTCCGCTTCGGGTCGAGCGTGATGCGGTCAGAGGGCTCGATGTCGTCTGGAGCGTCGAAAAGATCGAGAAAGGCCTGTTTCGCATTTTGGGAGTAGACGGCGAAATTGATGCCTTCTGCGGAAACCGTGGCCCCGAGCGGCGTGGGATGACCTGGCGTGGTGACGTGGTTCATTTGAGCTTCTTTGTGGAGCTGGGGGATAAACAAAAAAAGGCGCTAAGCTAACTTAGCGCCTTTAATGGAGATGGCTAGGGACAGAATCGAACTGCCGACACGGGGATTTTCAGTCCCCTGCTCTACCAACTGAGCTACCTAGCCAAGCAACGTTTCCGTCGCGAAGCGAGAGCGTATGTACGTGAAAGCGGTGTTGGTGTCAAGTTTTTTTTCAGAGACGTTCCACGGAGACTGTGAGAACGTCTTTACGGCAGCCTATGCAGCGCATACGCCGTGTGTTGTGCGCAGCCTATGCAGCGCATACGCCGCGCATTGGCGCGCGCCTATTGCCGTTGGCAATACGGCATGCGACGGTCTGTTTGGGGGCGCGTCTATGCTGCGCATACGCCGCGCTTTGGCGCGCGCCTATTGCCGTTGGCAATACGGCCGACGGACTGTTTTTGGGGCGCGTCTATGCAGCGCATACGCCGCGCTTTGGCGCGCGCCTATTGCCGTTGGCAATACGGCACGCGTGTGGGGACCCTTTACTCATCAGATTGGTCTTCGATGGAAGTTGGTGAGGACGTCTTGGGCTTTTTTGGCGGGATAGAACATGTATCGATTTTGGACCATCCGCGCGTGAGCCTAGCTTGGATTAGTTTTGGGGAAATGCCATTGCGTTTGGCCATAGCTTTGAGTTCTGGGGTGAGTTTGCGGTCACGACTTAGTCCCATTTCTTCAATAAGTTTTTCGACGACTTTGGTGGAATATCCAAGCGTTTCGCCTATCTTTTTGGGGCGTTTTTATACGGCAAAACGGCTGCCCCTCCGCTTACACAGATCCCGATGGTGCCTCGTGGGCAATCCTCTCCCCCATCGAACGCTCCATCAAGGCTAAAATCGAAGCCGTCGGCACACCCCTCAAGGACTGGGATATACAAATCAACTATGGCATTAAAACTGGTTGTAATGAAGCGTTTATTATTGACGAAGCCAAACGCAACGAAATCCTGAACCGTTGCCAGACCGAAGATGAGCGGACGAGAACAGATGCGTTGATCAGGCCCATTTTACGCGGTAGGGATATCAAACGGTATAAAGCTGAATGGGCGGGGTTGTATGTGATTCTCGCAAAATTTGGAAGTCATAAATATCTTGAAGCTGATTATCCAGCCATTTTTGCGCATTTGAAGCAATATGAAGATAAACTAAAATCAAGAGGCCAGGTGCGATATACAAGTTCAGGAAGAGTACGTGAAAATGGAGAATATCCTGGCCAACATCACTGGTTGGAATTAGATAACAATCCAAGTGACGAATATTTGGACGATTTTAACAAACAGAAAGTTATGTGGAAAATAATTGGTTGCAATATAAGCTTCATTATCGACAAAGAGGGATTCTATTGTAACAATGCAGTAAATATCATGACAGGACAAAGACAAGGGCTCATTCAATTTATTGGCTTGATGAATAGTCAATTATTTGATTGGTATCTAAAAATTTCAACTGAGGCGGAAGTTCAGGGTGATGGAGTTCAATTATACTCAACAACACTCGAAAAAATGCCAGTCATGCTGAACTTCCCTCAATCATTTACTAAAGCGATAGAAGCTAGGCTAAATGAAAAACTTCATGACAAGGAGCTGGATGATATGATATTCGAACTTTATCATGGTAGTGTCCATAAAAGTTCGCAAAAACTGGAAACCCAGCATCAGCAAACGTTACCTCGCGTAATTTTGGAGAGCACTTGCCTCAATGTAAGCTCTCCCCGTGTTTTGCCAATCGTCAGTATACTCGATAACGTAGGT
>JAFUEE010000040.1 GCA_017464085.1 Pseudomonadota bacterium | reverse complement strand
TTGTCAATGTGTGAAAAACTGTGTTATACTGCGCCATGGTTCGGAACTCCTTGCAAAAGGTGGTTTTGCTGAATTTCCTTTTAGCAAGAAATCGGTTCCGAACCAACTATAACGCCACATTTTTGTGGGACAGCAGTGCTCCCCAAGATAAGAAGAAAGCATTAGATATTATCAAGAATGCGCCGCCTGACGATATCGCGGAGCAATATGAGAAATTCCGCCATCAGCTTTGGATGGATGCAGAACGCGCATCCATGTTTTTCGCCGACAAAGTGCTTCTTGTGGAAGGCGCGACAGAAAAAATGCTTTTCAACTATCTCCTTGCAAACCAGTGGCATGATCTAACCAAAGAGCGCATACTCATCGTCGATGCCCTTGGTAAATATAACTTCCATCGCTTCATTAGCTTATTTGAGGCTTATGGCATTCGACACGGCATCATGTTAGACAATGATAACAACAAGAACGAACATGCTGCCATCAATCAACTCATTCGCGACCGAAAAACAGAATTCACGTTGGCTGACCCATTCGAATTCAACAAAGATCTCGAAACGCATCTGGGCTTATCTTGTCCGAAACAAGGTTTCATAAAACCATTAAATATCCTACAGAAATTAGAAAGCGGCACAATTACCCAAGACCAGATTGACAGCCTACGCGAAATCTTTTGCAGCGTACTAGATATTCATACGAACACAGCCCAATGAGGCACGAACTCAAGCTCATCCCCAAAAGTATAAAGGAGGAATCACATGATGAAAAAACAACTCACACTCGCCCTATTCATCGCCGCCCTCTTGGGCATCCTAAGCATTGGGTGTAACAGAACCAACGAAGAGTATACATGCAACCCCAGTTGCGAACGAGGTGGCAAGTTACTTTTCGGAAAATACAACGGTTCGCCAATCGAATGGTATATTATGTCCAACGACACAGTCAATCGTCGCTTCATGTTGTTGGCCATGGATCCTCTCGAGCAGAGAGCGTTCCATGAGGAACTCGCACCCGTAACCTGGGAACGAAGTACCATACGGTCATGGCTGAACGGCTATGGTCCGAGAGAAAATGACTTAGAAATAGACTACACCTCAGACAGTTTTATCTCACAAGCATTTACCCGTAAAGAGAAAGCATGGATTCATAAAACTACAGTTGTAAATAATGGCAATTCTGACCTTGGCATGGGCGGAACCCCCACTAAAGATTATGTATTTCTGCTGAATAAAAACGAACTCGTAGAATTTATACCTGAGACAGCTCAAGCATGGCCTGGCCATACTTGGCCTGGCCATATTGGTGGCTATGAAGGGACTAAACTATGTACAAAAATTCGCTGCAAAAAGCATTGGTGGCTTCGCGATTCAACCGATGAGAGGGTACCGATAGAAGGAGAAGTCATGAATGCCCACTTCTATGGTGCTAGGTATGTGAATTCTGTCGGCGCCGTTGGTTACGTTAAATTTCCAGTCCTAAGTACCCCTGTGAATGGATTGAATTACTATAATGACGGTACTCATCGGGAGAATTGCCCTTACGTGCGTCCCGCTTTGTGGATGAACTACTAAATCCATCCCCCGCATATCGCGCGGGCGGCGCGGCGGCGTATGAAATAGCCGCCGCAAAGGCGCGTATGCCAACGGCATAGCGCCGATCGCGCGCCGTGGCAAAGCCAGGCGCGCACACAAACAGACATTTATTACAATATAAATATAAATACTATTTATCCTCACCATCTCGGGGCGAATCATCATTGTGAGTGCTGCCCAGATGCGCTCGCGGATGCGCGCTGTCATATACTTTTACAAGACGTTCATAATTGTTATGTGTATAGCGCGCCGTCGTCGAAAGACGCGCATGGCCGAGCATATCCTGGATGGCTCGCATATCCGCGCCTGATTCGAGCAGATGCGTCGCAAAGGCATGCCGGAGCCCATGCGGAGAGACATCTGCAGTCAGCCCCTTTTCCAGCTCCTCTTCGTGAAGCAGCCTGCGGATGCTGCGCGCCGTGATCCTGCCGCCGCGCGCGTTCAACAAAAGCGCATGCTCATCCTGATCCCCATCTTTGGACACAAGCTTCGGGCGAGCTTCCGCAAGGTAACGCCCAATCAGATCAATCGCGACTGAAGTCACAGGAATTTCTCTGTATTTCTTGCCCTTGCCGAGCACACGAAGCCATCCCTCGATGAAATCAAAATCCTCGATGTCCACGCTCACAAGCTCGCTCACGCGAAGACCGCTCGAATACATCAGCTCAAAAGCCGTCAGGTCGCGGATCTTCAGCGCATCCGCATCCCCAGGCACTTCCAGAAGCACATTGATCTGGTCCACCGAATAGGTCGCGCGAATCTGCTTCGGAATCTTCGGGGATTGCAAGTTCTCAAACGGGCTGCGTTCGATCTCCTCCTGGCGTATCAGGTAGTGGATATACGACCGCACCGCCGATATCTTTCGCGCACGCGATGCCGGCTTTTGCCCACCAAGCGCCTCTCCAAGCCAAAGGCGCATCTGCTGGCGCGTCAACGACTCCACGGTCAGCGCATCAATCCCCTGTGACTCAAAATAGCTCACGATCTGCGCGAGATCGTTCGCATAGGAAGCCACCGTGCATGGGGAATAGCCCTTGAGCCGAAGCGCCGAAAGAAATGACTCAATATGATCTGCGAATAAAATTGTCATATACACATCCAGAATGTTTTGAATGAAATCACAGTTTGTTATAATGTTGTGCCTTTGCCCGACAAAGGCAATTAATATTAGACCATGACTCGATTTCCGTTAAAATTTAAAGGATTCAGACCTTGGAAAACACAAAAAAGACCGTTTTTCTGACTGGCGCAACAGGCACGATGGGCTCCGCAGGCCTGAAAGAACTCGTGAAAAAGCTCGACAAGCTCAATGTCGTCGTGCTCGCGAGGCCATCCGAAATCAACCATAAAAAGCTCGCGCCCTATGGCGACAAGATCAAAGTCATCTGGGGCGACCTCACAAACTATGACGACGTGCTCAAGGGCGTCACGGGGTCAGACATCGTCCTCCATGTCGGCGGAATGGTCTCCCCGGCAGCAGATTACAAGCCCAAGTCAACCATGCGCGTCAACCTCACGGCTGCCGACAACATCATCAAGGCTGTCCTCGCTCAGCCGGAAGAAAAACAGCCGCGCGTCGTCTATATCGGCTCTGTCGCACAGCTCGGACCAAGAAATGAACCCATTCACTGGGGGCGCACCGGCGACCCCATTCAGGTCAGCGTCTACGACCATTACGGCGTTTCAAAAGTCATCGCGGAACGCAAATTCGTCGAATCCGGCATCAAACACTGGGTATCCCTCAGGCAGTCCGGCATCCTCTATCCGAATATCCTCAAAAATTATGATCCCATCATGTTCCACGTCCCCATCCGTGGCGTGCTCGAATGGGCGACAGTCGATGATTCCGGGCGACTACTCGCAAACATCTGCGGCGACGATGTCCCCGAAGAATTCTGGAATCGCTTCTATAACATCGGATCCGGCGCGGAATACAGGCTCTCAAATTATGAATTTGAATGCCTCCTGCTCGACGCGATTTCATGCCCGCCTCCCGAAAAGATATTTGACGCAAACTGGTTCGTGCTGCGCAATTTCCACGGCCACTGGTACGAAGACTCCGATGTCCTCGAAAATTATCTGCATTTCCGCGAAAATATTCCAGTCAAAGAATATTTCAAAAAGATGGGCGAATCCGTCCCCAAATACTATCATCTCGCCAAAATCGTCCCCGCGCCGCTGATCAAGCTCGGCATGAAGCCGCTCGCTTATAAAAAAGTCTTTGGCACACAGAACTGGATCAAAGAGCGCAACGAAGTCCGCATCTCCGCCTATTACGGCTCCTATGAAAAATGGGCCGCGATCCCAGCGTGGAAAGACATGGACCTCTCGCATCCATCCGATAAACCCGTCCGCCTCGACCACGGATTTGACGAAAACAAGCCTGTCTCAGAGCTCTGCCTAGACGATATGATTCAAGCCGCGAAATTCAGAGGCGGCGAATGCCTCTCCACCGAAATGACCAAGGGAGACATCACGACAAAGCTCGACTGGAAATGCCAGTTCGGGCACGAATTCAAAGCCTCCCCGAACCTCATCCTGTTCGGCGGACACTGGTGCCCGGAATGCATGCCGATGCCCTGGAACTATGACGAAATCGCCAAGGGAAATCCATTCTTCGCGCAGGTCTGGTTAGCCGCGCACGATCCCGATGAGCACAACGTCTATGACGAACATATCTTTGACGGCTGGGAGGACTAAATGACACAGGCTGAGCTCGAAGATCTCCTGCGCGCATATAAATCCGGCAATGCCGAGATTGCTGAAGTCGTCCGCGCTTTCCAGCGTTCACCGCTGGAAGACCTGGGCTTTGCAAAGGTCGACCTGCACAGAGGCATACGCCAGCACGCGGCTGAAGTCATTTACGGCCAAGGCAAATCGTCCGATCAGATTGAAGCCATCGCCAAATCAATGCTCGCGCATGGCGAAAGCCGCATCCTCATCACGAGACTCGACCCGCATGCCGCAGACGCGCTCAGCCCGAAATTTGATAAATTTCGCTATGACGCGCATGCCCGCGTCGCAATCATCGGCGACATGCCTGCACCTGACGGAAACGGAAAAGTCGTCGTCGCCACAGGCGGCACCACGGACATCCCCGTCGCCGAAGAAGCAGCGCTCACGCTTGAATATCTCGGCAATGAAGTCGTCCGCGTCTTCGATATCGGCATTGCAGGCCTGCATCGGGTGCTCAAAAATCTCGACACGCTCTGCGCCGCGCAAGTCATCGTCGCCGTCGCAGGCATGGAGGGCGCACTGCCAAGCGTCCTCGCGGGTCTCGTCTCCTGCCCGGTCATCGCGGTTCCGACAAGCGTCGGCTACGGCGCATCCTTCCACGGCGTCACAGCCCTGCTCGCAATGCTCAACTCATGTGCCTCTGGCGTCTCCGTCGTCAATATCGACAACGGTTTCGGTGCCGCATTTCAGGCCAGCGAAATCAACCATCTCAAAGCTAGATCCTAATTCCATGAGGTATTATGTCTGTTCTATATTTTGACTGCAGCATGGGTGCGGCCGGCGACATGATCGTCGCCTCACTCCTTCAGCTCATTCCCGCTCCTGATGATTTCATCCGCGATTTCAACGCCCTCCACATCGAACAGTTCGGAAAAGGCGCCCTCTCGCTCTCAGCAATCCCTGCCACGCGATGCGGCATCACCGGACTCAAAGCAGATATGCTGCTGACCTCAGCGCATGGCCAGGCCTGCGAGGAATTGCCCGATTGTGAAGTCTCCTGCTGCGCACACGAGCATCACCACGATTGCGAGCATCACGAGCACGAGCATCACGAGCACGATTGCGATCATCATCACGAGCACGAGCATCACGAGCACGATTGCGGACATCACCACGATTGCGGACATCACCACGATTGCGGACATCACCACGAGCACAATTGCGGACATCATCACGCACACGAGCATCACCACGAGCACGCGCACAGCCACCATCATGGCATGACGCTCAGCGATATCGGCCATATTCTTCAAAATATTGATATTTCAGCTTCCGTGCGCCAACATGTAATGGCCATTTTTGACAGCCTTGCTCAAGCGGAATCCAAAGCGCACGGCTGCTCTGTCGAACAAATCCACTTCCATGAAGTTGGACAGCTCGACGCCGTTGCCGACATACTCGCCGCATGCATGCTGATCGACCGGTTATCTCCCGAAAAAATCTACGCATCTCCGATCTGTATCGGCTCCGGTTTCGTCAAATGCGCACATGGCATCCTGCCTGTCCCCGCGCCAGCCACCGCAGAACTTCTGCGCGACATCCCCGTCTATGCCGGCACACACGCCTGCGAGATGTGCACGCCGACAGGCGCCGCAATCCTCAGACATTTCGTCCACGAATTTCGCACGCTCCCAGAGATGTCAATCGAACGCACAGGATACGGCATGGGACACCGCGAATTCCCAGATTCGCCAAACATGCTCAGATCATTCCTCGGCGCCCTTCACACCGCCAAATCAGCCGAAACTCTCGCTGAACTTGTCGTCAACGTCGATGATATGACCGGAGAACACCTCGGTTTCGCGCTTGAAGAATTAATGTCTGCAGGCGCGCTGGATGCCTGGGCCGAACCCATACTCATGAAAAAAGGCCGCCCCGCATACAAGCTTTCCTGTCTTGTCCACCACAGCGATACAGACAAATTCATTCAGCTCATGCTGCGCCATTCCTCATCTTTTGGCGTGCGCATTTTCAGCTGTGATCGATATGCGCTGCCCAGAAAAATCAACGAAATCGACACCCCTTTCGGCAAGCTCCATCAAAAATCTTCCACATCCCCAGAATTTCCCCGCAGCAAATGGGAATATGAAGAACTCGCTCAAATCGCTCGCGAAAAAGGCCTCACGCTTCAGGATATCCTCAACATGATCAAATAATCTGCTTTTTTTGACGCGGCCTATGCCCGTTCGGGCATACGGCGCGCGCAGGGGCTAGGCTATCGGCAATGCCGATACGCCTAGCCAACCACTTTCTTTGACACTAAACGCTCCACCAATAAATACATACAAACGCATTTTTATAATACAGCTGAACACAATATCATCATTTATTGTGAAATGCCGTCTAAATTTCCCAGAGGGACTCGTCGTGAAAGCATTCAAATACCTCATTCCAGTCATTGCAATCGCATTTCTCAACGCCTGCCACGAAGACAACGAAACGCCACAACCCCCTGAACCAGAAATCACCGGCCCGATCTGCGGCAACAAAATTGTCGAAACCGGCGAAGCCTGTGATTATCCGACAGGCGTACCCGCGACATGCAGCGCGTATGACAGCACAAAAGACTGGGATCCCTCTGGCAAGCCCTCATGCAGCGCAGATTGCAAAACGGTACTCCCGGGAACCTGCTTCGAGCGCATGCCGCCAGAATGCGGCAACAGACGCATAGACTCAGGAGAAATCTGCGATGGCGCAGCAGGCGTGCCCAAAACCTGCGCCGAATTTGACAGCACAAAAAACTGGGAATATGGCGGCAGACCTGCTTGCGCGGCAAATTGCAAATCTATCATCCCAAACACATGCACAGAAAAACCAAGCGAAAATTGCGGAAACAATATTCTCGACAGCGGTGAAAAATGTGATGGCTTCATGGGCACCCCGAACACATGCGAAGCCTTTGACAGCACACGGGAATGGCTTCCTGGCGGAAAGCCCGAATGCGCAGCAAACTGCCTTGCCCTTACCCGAGGCACCTGCGTTGAAAAAAATATTATCTGCGGCAACGATATCCTCGAAGCCGGAGAAATCTGCGATACGACACAAGGCGTTCCCCAAACTTGCGAAGCCTTTGATCCTTCTAAAACATGGCGATCTGGCACACCAAAATGTTCAGCCGACTGCACTGCGGTCGAAAAAGGCTCATGCACAGAAAGCGATCTGCACGAGATCACATTCGCAAACTGGAACGTCCAAGTCGATTACGCTTCATGGGGCGGTCATCCTGTCGATGACCGGGCCAAAACACTCCACGAAACCATGAAAACCTGGCCGCATCTCCCGAACATTCTTGCGATTATCGAAGCCAGCCCGAACTGGCACAGACCCGACATCTCCGCATACTTTGAAGACCTGGGCTATACTTGGGCTGATACGCTCATCACAGATACCTGGGCAACGTTCAGTGATTTCACCTGTGGCGAAAACAATCAAAACGCTTTTCTTGAAGGTACGACTGAAAATCAGGCCGCAAGCTGTTTCCTGCTCACAGACATCATGTACCAAAAAGATGAGTTTGACCTGATCGATTCACAATACGTCAAGCTCTTCCCACCAAAAGACTGGGATGGCCTTCCCGAAAATTGCACGCTCCACATTCATGGCGATGTCTGCAGCACATACGATCCGGATTCCCTTTTCTGCAATAACAAGACAATCGCATTTGCAGCTGTCCTGCGTGAAAAAGCCACCGGCGAATACTTTATAGCTGTCTCGACACATTGGAACCCGAACAATGGCACCGTTTCCTCAGACATCCCGGCGGGAATCATCGGCCCTGTCGCTGACAACGAGCGCGTCCGAGTGTACGGCGCAATTCAAATGGCGAATATGATCAATGCGCTTCGCGAAAAATACCCGAGCGCCCATGTACTTGCAGGCGGTGATTTCAACACTGTTGATCTCAGCATCGTTTACGGCAATGCAGTCGTCACCTCCGCAATCACAGCAATCGTCAGCCTGATGGGATGCGGCTCATCTCAGATTACCGACAGCCCCTCGCTCATTTCTACACTCAACTGCCTGATGAATGGCCGGTATGAAGCCGACAGGCTGCCCACTGATTTCAAAGCCTCACACCAGGTCTTCAAAGAAACATCCAATCTCATCGATGCGCGATCAAAAGCGCTTGCGGATATCCCCGGAACCATTGACACCTCTACTGCTTCAGATCCCAGCATCACGCAATACACAGACACGATCAATCTGATGCTCGTCATTGATTATACTTTCTATTCTCCCGAAATGAATCTCATCAGTTATGAAGTCAAACAAGGCGATGCCTATCACGTCATTTCCGATCACTCCCCTGTCGTCACGCGATATCAATATGATATTACAAAATAATATGTAGCATCTCATCCCGCATTCATGCAATCCAAAAATTCTGGAGGCATTATGAACACCAATCCTCAAACAAATCGCAGTTCACAGCCAGCCACGCATAGGGGCGTTGGACAATATGGTGGAAATCACGAAAGTAACACAGGTTACCAGTCTTATGGCGAAATGGATCCCAATAGCGCAACCACATCCAGTAAAGATGAATCAGTTTTAAAACTCGAACGCGATATTGCCATTCAAGAATTCAAAGACGATCGTGATTTCATTATTGAAACACTCAAACAAAATATTAAAAATCACGAATTTACAGAAGCCCAGCAGCTCATTCAACAATACAGAGCAGCACTCAAAGTCGATGAAACCTTTGCCATGCTCGCCAAAATGGTCAAAGACGGCATTGAAAAAGACAAGAAAATTGAAAAGTTTGAGACCATGCTTGATGTTACTCCAGCTGATGAATATACAAAACGCATAGAAATCTGCAAAAACATCTTGAGAATCGATTCGGAACACCAAGTCAGCAAAAAAGAAATCGAGCGTTGCGAAGCTGCTTTGGGCATATCAACAAATCAGTCACAAAACAATAATAAGTCTAAAGATACCTCCAGCAATGATATTCTTGCATGCCCCAAAACAGCTATCACACTGATAATCTTAGATGCACTGATTATATTGGGAACAATCGGAGATGGAAATCCATCTGCAATCGTCTATTATTTACTTGCGATTGGTCTGCACTTTGTCATTTGTTCCAATATCAAAGCCAATCCCCTCAAAAAAATTCCAAACGGTGCCAAGATTGCGCTCAGCATCCTCCTTTTCTTTATAGGAGCCGCATTTCTATAGCCACATGCCCCGAATGCGGGCTTATCGCCCGCACAAAATTTATCTACCAGAAATGCCTTTGCGACAACCCAGCAATTGATCAGACTTTCCTAAAAGAGTATTGGCGTACACACTAAACAATTGCATAATATCCAATTATGATATCGCCCCGCTCCCTTGCCCCATTGGGGAAAGGCGCTGGGCATTAGGGGAGCCAATTACTCAGACAAGCCTTAGCGCGAAGAATTCGCAATTCACTGCCGAGAACAAATATATCCAGTCTTTGATTTGCTGGTCGATGCATAGCTCACGCGCTGATACGAACTGCCACTTGCTCCTGTATCCATCTGGCATCCCGTAAAGTTGCTCGAACTAAAATTATTAGAACCAATCAAATAGACAGTGCCATCTTTATAACCAATCACAAGCTCTGTGTGACCACCCGATGAATTAACCCAAATATCTCCAGCCTTCGCATCTTCATAATTGATCTTGCGATACCCATCAGTCTGATTCGTACAGTGGTTTTTAATCTGAGTGAGATTAATCATATTCTTTGATATCAATCCCACCGTTTTCAAACATGCCGTCACAAAGTTGGCACAGTTATCATTATATCCGTGATTATAATCTTTATAATTCGCCCAAAGATCAGTAAAATTCTGTATAATCGGACTATACGTCAAATGATCCCACGTACAAAGCTTTGTTGCTGAATCATATAAAAACTGCTCTGCATAATCAATCGCCTTGCGCCCTTCGCATTGATCGCAAGCATCTAATAAATACTTGCCAGAGCTCCAGCCCATCTGTCCACCAAACTCATGGCGATACCAGCCATCCTTCTCCTCAAGGACTGTAATATATTGGTAAGTCATCAATGATCCGATATCAGGATAATTCGTACTCGGACCAGTTCTAACCATCAGTTCATCCGCATCGACGACGAGCATGCGATGGCTTTCGTAAGGCACGATACATGTTCCTTGATCGCAGACCATTCCCGCGCCACATACATTGCCGCAACTCCCGCAATGACTGGCATCATTTCCCTTTGCACTCACTTCACAGCCATTTGCCAGATTGCCATCTGCATCACAGTAGCTATCCGCGCAACTGTGACAGCTTGCGAGGTGCAAATCGCTTAGTTTCAGACACATGCCATCGCAATACGTCTCATCCGCCCCACAGGTATCCACGCAAGCGCCCTCAGAACAATACTGATTGTCCGGGCACACCTGTCCGCACGCACCGCAATTATTCCTGTCAGAGCCTTTTACATAGATGTCACACCCATCCATCACATTCATATTGCTGTCACAATACCCATCGGCACATGAATCGCAATTGGCGAGATGAAGTGAAGCAAGATCAAGACATTCGCCCTCACAATAGGTGTATGCATCTATACATACAGGCAGACATTGCCCGTCAACACAGCGTTCCGACTCAGCACATTCGGGACGACATGCTCTATCGTCCACCGAAGGTCCAGGATCTTGCGGCGTATTTTCCTCGTCCTGATCGCCCTCAACTTCGGGTTCTCCAGAACCAGGTCTTTCGGTGCCATCCACTGAACCATTCCCGGAATATGCACCAGAAGGCAAGCCATTGACCAAGATAAGCGTTTCCTCATCACACCCGACAAGACCAACACTACATACCATCAGACCCATGAACATCAAACGCTTCATCACGACCTCCTATTGAAACAGCCCTTCCCCCATACTTATCATTATCCGATATTCCTCTATATGTAAATTGCGATCATTCATCATTTATGTAACATTCTTACAAATGTAGTTGTACACACCACATCAGTTACCATTCAAAGACCATCTAATGCCTGTTATATAAAAAAGCGGCTGCGTATGCCAGTGCAACCTGGCATAGCAGCCGCCATACACCGCGTATCGCCCCACAGGCGATAGCGGTGTTCAGATACTATGATCAAAAGCCCTTGCCCATGATCTCATATTTCCCATTACCATCCAGATCATCATGCCACAGATAGACTCTCCTGCCATTATCGGCGCATGCCGCAACGGGCTGATCCTGTATGCCAGATGTAATCGGACTCACGAGCGCTTCACTGCTCAAGTCTGACGAACTGCTCCGAACATTGACATTTGCATACGTCACATCGTCTGCGACAAATTTCTTGGCCTGCCAACCAAAATGCGCCGTGCCATTCTTCTGAACGCAGACGGTCGGCCGGGTTGCAGATTCTCCAGCCTTCGAGACATGGGAATCCTTGACAACATCCGAGCCATCCTTCTTAAAACTGTGCATACGAATGCGATAGACATCATTTTTGTCCGCATCATCTTCCCAAGCGATTGCAAAATCGCCAACACTGCTCATGCCGATTGCAGGACGGCGTTGCTGCCCATCATTCACAGCATTGACTGCAAACTGTTTCAGACGTTCAGAACCATTTTTATTGAATCCGCGCGCGCGAATCTCATAATATCCATTGCCATCGACATCATCTTCCCAGGCAATCACATAAGTGCCGTCCGAGGCCATGCCGATGACAGGAAGATTGCGCTTGCCGCCAGACTGAAGATCAGCTTTCGACACCTTTGTCTGAGCAAATGTCTGATTGCCGTTTGCATCAAAACCGCGCATAAATATATCCGTCCCATTCTGCCAAGTCACAACATACGATCCGTCATCCGCAATGCCGACTTTTGCCATATCAGCCTTGCCAGATGTATTCACTTTTATATCTTTGAACTTTGCAGAACCTTTCAAATCAAATTTGCGCATATAGACGCTGTTGTCGCTCACATTCGTCCAGACAACAACAGAATTGCCGTTGATATCCATAGCGACATCAGGATTCTTCTGATTGCCGTTTGTCGTGCTGTTCACAGTAAACTGAGAAACTTTATTGCAGCCTGTTTCACAGAAAATACGCGCACGTATATCCTGATTATTTGTGCCATCCGTATCCGTGCCACTATCATTATAAGCGTCATCAGCCCAAACCGCGATAAAATTGCGGCTCTGACGGCTCATCGCCACCGCCGGATTGTTCTGATTGCCATCGCTGATTGAATTGATATTGCGATGCGTAAAGCCAGTATTGCCATCCGTGACCTTATAATCCACAGGCGTAACAAAATCATAATCCACAACAAATGCATGATTTGTCGTATTTGTCTTGCCGCCGACACTCAATTTCGTATCAGAATTTGCATTTGCAAGTTTGGGATAGGCATCTGTACAGAAGAAACGCTTTTCCCCACCTTTAAACTTGCTCTTCGCAACTGGCGTGATGGTCTTAGCGGTAATCGTAAATTTAGCAGGATCGAATGTAAGTATGCGTATCCAGCCGCCGCCACCGCCGCCATAATTGTGCGTATGATCGCACTTGCCATCGCCGATATTCTCTTCCTGATAATCGACAATCATCTCATTGAACCAGTTGCCAGCATTGCCTTTGTTGATGCGGAATGTGCTGGCATTGATATGACCATTAGCAATGAGAATGATGTTGTTGTGGCGCGTCGAAAGCTCATTCAGCAGTTCTTTTCCGCTTGCGCCCGTCGGAAGCCCATCGGTCTTCGAACCCGTTGCATAGCCACTTGTATATTTTCCACCTGAATTTGGTGACACTTCATCCGCTTTGCTATTCAAATAGGCATGCGTTGTGATAATGACTTTGTGATCCGGGAACTTGCTGATAATACTTTCAGCCCAGCAGATCGTATCTTTGCGTGGCGCAAATTCCAATGACATCAGCAACAGCTTAACCCCTGATGCCGTAATCGTAATATAGGAATTTCCAGTATATTTATATGTTCCGAACCACTTTTTGCCACTGAATCGATTGTTATTAAAGTTTCCGTATTTTGATATATTTGTGCTCCCTCGCGAATATGTACATGTTGCAACCGCACTGCTGTTACTCGCACACTGCAAGTAATCGTGGTTGCCGGTCCCCGTCAAATAGGGAATACCGCTCTTATCCAAAGTTGCAGCATACACTGTATCATTAAAGCTCCACGCTTCTTTCGTGTTTGTGTCAGTCATATCGCCGAGATGCATGACTGCTTTGATATTATATTCAGCTTTATTATCATTAATCCAGGTAAGATCCTGCTTCAAGATTGTCCCGTTGTTGCCCGGGCGAGTGTATTCCTGGGTATCCGGTAGAAAGACAATGGAGAATTTTTCGCAATTTGAGCCGCACACAGATTTGCATGTCTTCGTGCCTGCATCCAGATATTCGCCCTTTTTGCAGCTCAGCTTGTCTTTCCATTTATAGCATCCATTGCCGATGTCTTCACAAGCTTTATAACTCGTTGCAAATATCTGGGTTTCTCCAGCCTTGCATTCAGATGTGCAAGTCGTCACACACTGTGCCGAACTGCCCTGGCACTCCTGCCCGCTGCCGCAATTGGCCGCATTGCCCCATTCACCGCAGCCATCTTTATTATTATCGACGCAAGTCTTGTAAGCATAAGTGCCAGAACATGCCTTTTCGCCGACAGAGCATTCGCTCGTACACTGTTCGACCGGACATGCGAGTGTTTGAGCATCACACGCGCTGTCGCACTGCTCTAAAAGCCGCCAATTTGCGCAACCATTTTCATCAGATTCGCAAATCTGAAGCTTATCGCCCGAGCATCGCTTCATATTGTTCGCTTCGCAAATTTCGTTACAACCTGCTTTGCAAGACAATGTGCCAGCGTCGCAATTTGTTCCCGATGGACAAGCCTGCGCTTCTATCCACTCCAAACATCCTGATTCGCTTTTCTGGCAACTCCAAATGCTGTTATTTTCACACTTTTTCACATCTGCGGCGCATTTATCCTCGCACTGCGGTCCCGGAGCTTCTCCAGTCTTGCATGTCATCGTGCTCGAATCACAGCTCAAACCATCTGGACACACCTCTGTCTCTGCCCAATCCAGACAGCCAAATTCATCTTTCTGGCACGTCCAGATGCTGCCGTTTTCGCACTTCTTCACATTTTCAGAGCATATATCCTCACATTGAGTTCCTGGCGGTTCCTCGCTGACACACGTATAAGTTGAAGGATCGCAAGATGAGCCAGACAGACAGATTTCTTCTTCGGCCCAGTCCAAGCAACCATTCACATCTTTCTGGCAAGCCCAGATACCGTTGCTATCGCATTTCTTTGCATTTTCTGAGCATGTATTCAAACAACCACCGGGCTCTTCGCCGCCAGGTTCCTGACCACCGGGCTCTTCGCCGCCAGGCTCCTGACCACCGGGCTCTTCGCCGCCAGGTTCCTGACCACCGGGCTCTTCGCCGCCAGGCTCCTGACCACCGGGCTCTTCGCCGCCAGGTTCCTGACCACCGGGCTCTTCGCCGCCAGGCTCTTGACCTC
>JAFUEE010000039.1 GCA_017464085.1 Pseudomonadota bacterium | reverse complement strand
ACCTACGTTATCGAGTATACTGACGATTGGCAAAACACGGGGAGAGCTTACATTGAGGCAAGTGCTCTCCAAAATTACGCGAGGTAACGTTTGCTGATGCTGGGTTTCCAGTTTTTGCGAACTTTTATGGACACTACCATGTTCAGCCCCAAGTCATCATCCTTATCTTCCTGATCGTCTTGATTGCAGGCATGCTCGGATTCCTGCTCGCGATGCTCGTGCTCAGAAAATAGCTCACTTTTCGCGAACCATCTGCGCAATCAAATACCTGCAATGCACCTCGCGCGCCTCAATGCACTCTGCCTCAACAGTTTCAGCACTAATCTCGCTGGCGCTGAGATCGCCCTGGAGCAGCGGCACATCGGCTTGAATATCGGGCACCGCATACATCTGAATGACCTGCGCACAGACCACACGCGCATGTATCGTCTCTGCCGTGAGCACGTCTGCGCGTACAGTCCCCGCAACAATATTGCGCGCGCACAACACATCCTCCGCAACGGGCACCAAAGGCAGACCATGTTCCTCGAGATCCTTGGCAATCGTCGCCCTGAGCTGCGACGCGATGACCGGGTCTTCGCTCACTGGCGCACAGAGCGCAGAATCGATCTGTGTCTCAAGCTCGCTCTCGGACGAAGTCTTGAGCAAAAAATCCGCTTCGCGTTCAGAATCCGAGACATTCGCCGGCTGACTTTCCCTGAAGAGATAGGAATTTGAGTCGCGAAACTCCTGAGAATAATGCACATCGCGAGTTTCCGGCATATTCACAGGCCGGCTGACGTCCGCAGTCAGCGAGCCCTCTGATGCGCGCAAGACTTCCGCTGGCCGTATCTTTCCCGAAGGCTCGCTATCCGCCTGACGGTCGAGCGCTTCAAAGAGCTCTGTCAGAGATCTCGCTTTTTCGGCGATTTCCGAATGTCGCGCCGAATCATAAGATGCCGGACAGGCGTTCCGCGAACGCATGCGTTCAGGCGCTTGCTGCGGAACAGAAGAATCGCCCTCAGCATTGCTTTCCTCCATACGCTTCTCCAGGTCTGAGGTCGAAAATAGTTCAAGCTGCGAAGACATGACCTCGGGCTCCGGGGCTTTATTCGGAAGCAGCGCATCCGCAGGCAGCTCGCTCCATGACGGATGGTCTTTGCCCTGCGAATGCCACAGCACTGTCTCTATCGCCTTGAAGCGCGCCTCCCCAAAAGATGGAATGCGCTGAAGAATATTGTTTGTATAAGCAATTCTCAGGTCATCCATCGACCGGATGCTCCGATCAAAGAACATCCGCCGAGCCATCGTCTCCCCGATGCCTGGAATCTCGCAGAGATCGCAGAAGAATGGGTCGAATTCGGGCTGGAGCTTGTGTATCAGCTCAATATCGCCGGTCTGAATGAGTTCCTCAAAAATGCGAATGAACTTGGGACCATATCCGGCAAACAGGATTTTGACTGGCGTATGTTCGAGGTGAGTTTCCACCGAAGAATCCCAGCCTTCGATGGTTTCAATGGCCTTTCGCACCGCAAGCGCGAGGTTGTTGCTGCACTTTTTAAGCGTGAGCAGAGTGTTGAGGCGCCTGAGTTTTTTGATAATTTCCGCGTTTGTCATGGCTGCGTCTCCTTGATCGGCCGTTCAGGCCGGCTACCCCTGTTTATACCCCACGCACAGAAAAATGAAAAACGCCCGGCGTATCCTGAAAAGGATAGCCGGGCGCAAAGCGCGCGTATTGGGCGAAGCCCGAAAGCGCGAGTTCAAGAGCGAAAAATTACCAGCGATCATCCTCATAGCGATCGCGATCTTTTTTGCGGTCTTTTCTGCGCGCATCGCGCCCGCCGCGTCCGGCATTGCCATCCGGAATAAACGCAAAATCTTCATTGCTGAATGACCTGCGGCTGTCCGGACGCCTGTCTCGATTTTCCTGATATTCGGAAGAATTCTGCCGCTGAGGCGCTGGCCGTCTCGCGCCTGCATTTGGCCTCTTGGAGGATTCTTCCGCATCATTGATACGAATCATGCGGCCATCGAGCTCCGTTTCATTGAGCGCCTCGCGCGCAGCCGCAGCGGCTTCTTCCGTATCAAATGCTACAAAACCGAATCCGCGTGAACGACCGGTCTGACGGTCAAAAATCACTTTGGCTTCGACCACTTTTCCAAATGGCGCAAACGCAGCATTGAGAGAATCGTCAGTCGTTGCCCAGGCAAGGCCGCCTACAAATAATTTCTTTGACATACTGTCCTCCAGAGGGAATTGCCCCGAATCATTAACTTCTCGCTTTTAATGGTATCTAGGGTATGGATTCAACAATTTTTTATTTTGTATCAACTTTTTTTCATACCTCATTCCGCAAGAAAAATTCTTGCCTTGCAAAAAGGCGCGCTTATTGTGACCGCCTCATGGCCGCAGGCCGTTCGCGATTTACGAATCTCTAAGGAAATAAAGGAATTACGATCATGACGATTATCGGTATAGACCTCGGAACGACAAATTCAGTATTGAGCATCTACGAAGGCGGAAAGCCTGTAGTCATCGCGAACGCGGAAGGCAGCCGGGTGACGCCCAGCGTCGTCGCCTATACAGATGACGGCACGCTCGTCGGCGACCTCGCGCGCCGTCAGTGCCTCGTGAACCCCCTGGGCACCATCTATTCAATCAAGCGCTTTATGGGCAAGCGATATGACGAAATCCCAGAAGTCGAGCGCAAAAGCGTCCCTTACGAGACATGCGACCAGCTCAACGGCGACCTCGGCGTGCGCATCAACGGAAAAATCTACAGCCCAAGCGAAATCTCCGCACAGATCCTCTCAAAGTTCAAGACCTGCGCAGAACAGTTTCTGGGCAAGCCCGTCACGGAAGCCGTGATCACGGTGCCCGCATATTTCAACGACGCGCAGCGACGCGCGACACAGGTCGCCGGAGAAATCGCAGGGCTCAAGGTGCGCCGCATCATCAATGAGCCGACTGCGGCCGCGCTCGCGTATGGCGTCGACCAGGACAAAGAGGAAAAAGTCGCGATCTATGACTTCGGCGGCGGCACATTCGATATCTCCATCCTCGAGCTCGGCGGCGGCGTCATCGAAGTCCTCGCGACAAACGGCGACGCTCACCTCGGCGGCGACGACATCGACCAGGCCATCGCAGACTGGCTGTTCGACCGCTTCAAAGCCGAAAATAACATGGATATCCGCGGAGATGCCATGATCTCGCAGCGCATCCGCGAAGCAGCTGAAAAAGCCAAAATGGAACTCTCCTCCATGGTTACGACTGAAATCTATCTGCCGTTCCTCACCGCTGATGCCTCCGGACCCAAGCACCTGCGCGCAAATCTCTCCCGAGCTCAGCTCGAAGCCATGATGCAGCCCCTCGTCCAGCACAGCCTCGACTGCTGCAAGCGCGCATTTGAAGATGCCGGACTCAAACCCTCAGATGTCGCTGAAGTCCTCCTCGTCGGCGGCTCCACGCGCATCCCGCTCGTTCAGGCAGAAGTCGAGAAATACTTCGGGCGCAAGCCGAACCACAGCCTTAACCCAGACGAAGTCGTCGCAATCGGCGCGGCCATCCAGGGCGGCGTCCTCTCCGGCGAAGTCAACGACATCGTCCTGCTCGATGTCACGCCGCTCACGCTCGGCGTCAAGGCTAACGGCGGCCTCATGGTCCCGCTCATCGACCGGAACACCACCATCCCCGTCAAAAAGACAAAACTCTTCAGCACAACCGTCGACAACCAGGAAAGCGTCACGATCGATGTCTATCAGGGCGAACGGCAGTTCGCCGAGGAAAACCGCTTCCTCGGGCAGTTCGAGCTCAGCGATATCGAAAAAGCGCCGCGCGCCGTCCCGCAGATCGAAGTCGCCTTCGACATCGATGCAAACGGCGTCCTCCGCGTCTCCGCCACGAACAAAAAGACGAACAAACACGAATCGCTCGTCCTGATGGGCGCAGGCGGCCTGACCGACGACGAAATCCGCAGCGCCATCGCCGATGCCGAAGCCGCCCGCGATGCCGACGAAAAACGCAAAAACCTCCAGGTCGCGCGCAACAAAGCCGAATCACTCAACCTCAGCAATGCCCGCATGCTTCGCGAACAGTCCGCGCTCGCGGATGAAAATCTCATCAAAAAAACAAAAGACCTCCTCGAACGCGCAGACATGACGCTCAACAAAGACGATGCCTCGCTCGAAGAATTCGAAGCGCTCAGCTCGGACCTCTCCGCCTGCAGCTGCGAATGGCACGAGCTCGTCTATGCCAAGGAAAAAGAAGAACGCGAACGCGCCGAAGCCGAACAGAAAGCCCAGCAACAGGCTCAGCAGCCTCAGGATCCCTCCGCAAATGCTGAGAGCAATTAGCAATTAGCAATTAGCAAGTAGCAAGTCCCGGGGTTACGCGCTTCGCGCTCACCCCGGCCTCATAAATTGACCGTGAAGCCTGACCGAAAATGTGCTATTCTCAACGCTCGCTTCGCCCATGATTGCGCAGAGAATTAATGGACGTTTTAACGAGTTGCCCCAGGAGACGCACACAAGGTCATGCCAGATCAGCCCAAGCACAAGGAACGGAAATTATCGTCCTATACGTCCAAACTCGTGACGGCCATGCTGCTCATCGCGGTCATTCCTGTGGCAAGTGCACTCTTTTTCTTCTACAAAATCTCGACGTTCAACCAAGACCTCCAGAAAGAGGCCGTCGAGAGCATCGAAAGCGTCTCTGATATCTACCGCGCATGGGTCAAGTCCGAATCAGAGCGCGTCCGCCTGATCGAAAAGGAAGTCTCCTATAAAGTCGACAGGCTATTAGACAAATATCAGATCCGTCGCATCATCGATGTCCGCCAAAGCCCGGAATTTCAGGCGGACATGCAAAATCTCTTCGACGAAATCGCCAACGAGAACGATATCGTCGCCGATATCCGCCTCTCGCACAACATGACCGCGCTCGCGCAGGCCGGCATGTTCCCGAAAGACCGCGACAATTATCAGTTTCAGGCATTCACGCTCCCCATCGCGCTTCACTCGCGCGAAGACTCGAAAACAAAGCCGATCATTGTCTCGCCAGACAGCACGACCGACGAAATCCCCGTCCTCGTGGCCGAACCCGTCGATGACGACGACTGGCCGGGCATCGCCTCGCCATCGCTTCCCGACAGCCTGACCGTCGTCGCCGCAGGCAGCGCCCTGCCCGCAACACTCCAAGGCGTCCGACTGCTCATCATCTTCGCCGTCCCCAACGCACAGACGCAGACCTATATGAAACTTGGCGAAACCCGGCATCGCCACGACTCCCTCTCTGCCATGGAAAAAGACGGCAATTCCGCCAGCGTCACGCAGCTCTATCAGAACATCTTCATCTCGGGCAGCGCCATCTTCTTCATCCTGGCCATTGCCGCTGCATTCCTCATCGCCATCCCGCTCACGCGCCGCATCCGAGACCTCACGCGCGCCACCAAACGCGCCGCAGATGGCGACCTCAACACAAAAATCGAAGTGCGCGGCAACGACGAAGTCTCTTTCCTCATGTCGCAGTTCAACGCCATGCTCGACGAAATCCGCGAAGCCCAGGATTCCAAAGCCTATATCGAGCGCATGCAGGCCTGGCAGGAAGTCGCACGCAGGCTCGCGCACGAAATCAAAAACCCACTCACCCCCATCGTCCTCGCCGTCCAGCAGCTCGACAAAAAATTCGACGATTACATCGACAATCCTCCAAAATATCGCAAACTACTCACCAATGCCGTCGAAATCGTCACCGAAGAGACCGAAACGCTCCGCAAGCTCGTCAAGAATTTCAGCGAGTTCGCGCGCATGCCGATCCCCGAAAAAAAAGCCACGCCGTTCTGTGCGTTCGTCCGGCAGATCATCCAGCAAAATCCGCAGTTTGAAGAAGAAGCCGAAATCACCGTCCACGATCCCGAAACGCACATTCAAAACACTCAGATCGAGCTCGATCCCGAACTCATGCGCCGCGTCATCGTCAACATCGTCCGAAACGGCATCGAAGCCGCCAGAAACGCCAAAATTCCCCCCAAAATTGACATCTTTGTCAAACCCGTCTCCGAAGACACGCGCCATACCCTCTGCCTGTCCATCATCGACAACGGCCCCGGCCTGACCGACGAACAGAAATCAAAGCTCTTCATGCCCTATTTCACCACAAAATCAGACGGCACAGGCCTCGGACTCGCCATCGTCCGCAAAATCGTCGAAGATCACAACGGCCGCATCCAGCTCCACGACCGCGACGACAAAGCACAAGGCACTCAGGCAGATATCGTGTTGTGAGAGACGTTCCATGGAACGTCTTTACATGTGTCGCGCCTATCGGTGACGTGGGCACGTGTCGCGACACGTGCCTACGCCGCCGATACGCCTGCGCCAGGGCGCGGCCTATGCCTGTCGGCATACGGCGCGCAATAAACCGGTTCAAATCAATGCCAAATAATGTATAATCTACCAAAAGGGAATCGTTATCCTCAATAATTTCGCGGAGATATCCTCATGACATCAATGATACCAAAAAGTGAAATGACCGAAGAAGATATCAAGCTCAACTATATTACCCCCGCACTGCATGAACGTGGCTGGAAAGACAAAATCACAATGGAAACCGCAGTAAAGTTTACCGAAGGCAGAATCAACCTGCGCGGCAACGCTGTGAGCCGTGAAGCACCCAAAAAAGCCGACTACCTGCTGTACCAGTGCGCAAATCATCCGATTGCAGTCGTCGAGGCCAAAGACAACAACCATTCTGTGGGCGACGGTATTCAGCAAGCGATGATGTACGCGCAAATGCTCGATTTGCCCTTTGCATACAGCTCCAACGGCGACGGCTTTATCGAACACGATTTTCTGACAGGCACCGAACGTGAACTGGCGCTGAATGATTTTCCAAAACCCGATGAGTTGTTTGCGCGGTATCGTGGGGAGGAAAAAACTGAACCCGCAGTCGAACACATCCGCAAGCAATCCTACTACTCGGGGCAAAAGACCTGGCCGCCGCGCTATTATCAGCGCATCGCGATCAACCGCACCGTCGAGGCAATCTCGAACGGCCAAAAACGCCTGCTCCTCGTCATGGCCACGGGGACCGGTAAGACCTATACCGCATTCCAGATCGTCTGGCGGCTCCTTCGTTCAGGCGTCTGTCACAAAGTACTCTACCTCGCCGATCGAAACAATCTCGTCGATCAGTCGATTCAGCAGGACTTTGCCCCGCTGGAAAAAACAATTCATAAAATCAATTTTGCCAAAGAAGACAAGGCCTCCATCACATCCTACGAACTCTATTTTTCGCTTTACCACCAACTTGCCGATAGAGAATCAGACGAAGATGATAATGATGACGAAGCCGTCTCAAAGCTCGCATCGCTGTTTTCAGCCGATTTCTTTGATCTCATCATCGTGGACGAATGTCATCGTGGTTCGGCCAAAAAAGATAGCAACTGGCGAAAGATTCTCGATTATTTTTCACCCGCAGCCCAGCTCGGTATGACGGCGACGCCCAAAGAAACCAAATATATTTCAAACATCGATTACTTTGGCGAACCGATTTATAGTTACAGCCTGCGCGAAGGCATTGATGATGGTTTTTTGGCACCGTTCAAGGTAATCAACATTGTATTAAATGTGAGCGACGGATGGCGCCCAACACTTGGACAAACCGACACCGATGGCGACGAAATTGAAGATAGAATTTATAATAATATAGATTATGACCGAAATATCGTCCTCAAAGACCGCGATTACTGTGTCGCTGAAGAGATTACCAAATATCTCAAGCACACCGATCGCATGGCGAAAACCATTGTATTCTGCCAGACCGAGGAACATGCCGAACGAATGCGCCGCGCACTGATTGTCTTTAACCGCGACAAGGTCAAAGAAAATCCCGATTATATCGTCCGCATTACGGGGAGTGACAAAGTCGGCAAGAGCAAACTCGATTACTTTATCGCCGTCGATACAGCTTATCCTGTCATTGCGACGACATCGAAACTGCTCTCGACCGGAACAGACTGCAAGATGACCAAGCTCATCGTCATTGACCAGATGGTCAGCTCCATGACGGAATTCAAGCAGATGATCGGGCGAGGCACTCGCTTACGCCCGGACGAAGGCAAGACACATTTTTACATCATGGATTTTCGCGGTGTTTCGCGGCTTTTTGCAGACCCCGACTGGGACGGTCCCATCGAGCAAGTCGAAGACTACGATCCCGACAAACCTGCGCCCCAAAAGAAAAAGAAAACTGGCGATGGCAAAGACGAGCCCGATACGACACCGCACAAAGTCCACGTCGTCGAACGCGACGGCTGCCGCGTCGAAGTGATTCACAAAACCGTCTCCGTTTACACCACCGACGGCAAACTCCTGCGCCAGGAAAACATCATCGACTATACAAAGACCAATCTTTTGGGTGAATTCGCATCGCTCGAAAGTTTCATCAAGTACTGGACGGCCGACGAAAAGAAAGAAAAACTCCGCGAAATGCTGCACGAACGCGGTATCGACCTCGAAGCCCTCAAGCGCGACCAGAACATGGCCGATGTCGATGATTTCGATTTCGTCTGCCATCTGGCATTCGACAAAAAGCCGCTCACACGCCGCGAACGCGCTGAAAATGCCAAGCAATCCGAGTTTTTAAACCAATACCACGGCGAAGCCAAAGCCGTCCTCGAAGCCTTGATCGACAAATATATGAATTATGGCATCACACAAATTGAAGACATCAATGTACTCAAGATTGACCCGATTACGCAATATGGCAAGCCCGCAAGAATTGTAAATTTCTTTGGCGGAAAATCTGGATATCTTGATGCCGTCAGGAGATTAGAACAGGCGATTTATGGAATTAGGAATTAGCAATTAGCAATTAGCAATTGGAAACGATAAAATTCGAGAAATCCCATGAGTTACATATCGCTACTATATCATATCATCTTCCGAACAAAATACAGTACCAACGTCATCATGGATGAGCATGCCTCCAAACTATATGAATACATGGTTGGTATCGCCAGAAATCGAAAGTCCTTTGTCTACATCATTGGCGGTATGCCCAATCATATCCACATGCTCATATCCATATCACCGGAAATTGCCATTTCTGAATTCATGCAGGTTCTCAAATCAGAAACAAGTAAATGGATAAAGCAAACTGGGCTATTTCCTGATTTTATCGGTTGGGGAAGCGGATATGCAGCATTTAGTTACGGTATTAACATGAAGAGTACAATATATAGATATATACAAAACCAGAAGGAACACCATTGTCGCAAGTCATTCCGAGAAGAATACGAAAAGATCATGCGAGATAACGGATTGGATCCAACGACTGATTTATTCCTCAAGGATTGATTTCGAGCGGCTTCCAGCCGCTTTCCGTGATATGCGTCATAACCGAGGCCGCCTTACGGCAGCCTCGGTTATAACCATGCCCCCCATCGGCCGTATGCCACATCCCCAGCGGCTGGAAGCCGCACGAGTCATTACCGTGGGTGTACGCAAGCGGACGCCCACGGGCATCACACCATGTATAGGACATCCCCCATGACCAACCTCACCACCTTCATCAAACGCCTCCGCGACATCATGCGCAACGACGCGGGCATCAACGGCGACGCGCAGCGCATCGAACAAATCGCATGGATGCTCTTCCTCAAGGTCTACGACAGCAAAGAACAGGACTGGGAAGTCGACGAAGACGACTATGCATCGATCATCCCCGAAAAATGCCGCTGGCAGAACTGGGCCGCCAATAAAGACGCTAAAACCGTCATGACTGGCGACAAGCTCCTCGATTTCGTCAACAATACCCTATTCCCGACACTCAAAAACCTCGCCATTACCCCCGATATGCCGATCAAAAAATCGATCGTCCGCACGACATTTGAAGACGCCAACCAATATATGAAAGACGGCGTCTTGCTGCGACAGGTGATCAACGTCATTGACGAACTCGATTTGAGTGATTATCACGAAAGCCACGCTTTCGGTGAAATCTACGAAACGATATTAAAGGAGCTCCAGAGCGCAGGTTCGGCCGGCGAATTCTATACCCCGCGCGCAGTAACCGAATTCATGGCCCTGATGATCAAACCCAAAATCGGCGAAATCATGGCCGATTTTGCCTGCGGAACCGGCGGCTTCCTCACGAGCTGGCTTAAAGTATTAAACAATCAAATCAAAACTGCAAAAGACCAGCAAAAATACAATCAGTCCATCTACGGCATTGAGAAAAAACAATTCCCCTACATGCTCTGTGTCACCAATCTGTTGCTCCACGGCATTGACATACCGCAAATCTATCACGATAACTCGCTCACGCGCGATGTGCTCGATTATACCGACAAAGATCGCTTCGACATCATCCTGATGAACCCGCCCTACGGCGGCAGCGAAAAGACAGAAATCAAAAATCACTTCCCCGCCGATCTCGCCAGCAGCGAAACCGCCGATCTCTTCATGTCGGTCATCATGTACCGACTCAAGAAAAACGGCCGCGCCGCCGTCATCCTCCCCGACGGCTTCCTGTTCGGCACCGATAACGCCAAAATTAATATCAAAAAGAAATTATTATCCGAATTCAACCTGCATACAATTATCCGCATGCCCGGCAGCGTATTCTCTCCCTACACCTCAATCACGACGAATATATTATTTTTCGACCGCACTGGCCCGACCTCCGAAACCTGGTTCTATCGACTCGATATGCCCGACGGCTACAAGCATTTCAGCAAAACCAAGCCGATGAAACTGGATCATTTCGCCCCCGCCATGGCCTGGTGGGACGACCGCACCGAAATCATCGAGGACGGCTTCCCCAAAGCCCGCAAATTCACCGCCACCGAACTCGCCAGCGACCTCGGCTACAACTTCGACCAATGCGGTTTCCCCCACGAGGAAGAAGAAATACTCGCCCCCAACGATCTCATCCAGCGCTACCAGGAACAACGCGCCTCATTGAACGCCGAAATCGACCGCGTGCTACGGGAAATTGAATTAGCAATTAGCAATTAGCAATTATTGCAATCATACATAATAATTTGTATGCCAAATTTCATTGAATTTAATCATTTAATATTTATGGTGCTTGGCTATGCGCTTCGCGCATACGCCCGCGCATTCGGCCTATCGGCGTTGCCGATACGGCCGAAACATCCCGATTCCGGGCGCGTCCGCTTCGCGTACACACCCGGCTATGAATACGGCGGCTTCCAGCCGCCTCGCCATTCGCAATGAAGAGATAATCCATGAGCCATATCAAATTATTGTATCACATTGTGATTCGGACCAAATACAGCGCGTGGGCGATTAACGAGGCGCATGAAACCGATTTGTACAAATACATGAACGCCATTGCCAGTGCGCGGAAATCACTCGTTTATTGCATTAATGGCATGCCTGATCATGTGCATATATTGATATCGATATCCCCCGAGATCGCGATATCGGAATTCATGATGGTCCTGAAATCGGAAACCAGCAAATGGATGAAAAAATCCGGTTTCTTCCCAAATTTCGTGGGATGGGGCAGCGGCTATGCCGCGTTCACCTACAATGAATCAAACAAACATATCGTTGCTCGCTATATCGCCAACCAGAAACCCCATCATCGCCGCCAATCCTTCAAGGACGAGTTCGACCAGGAGATGCGCCGCCACGGCCTCGATCCCACGACTGATTTATTCTTCAAGGATGATTGATATATTGGATGATTGATATATCATATTATGTGTAGCCGGCGGCTGGAAGCCGCCGTATTCATTACCGTGGGTGTACGCGCAGCGGACGCCCACGGTTACCCCGGATGGCCAGCGGGCCAGACGGGGGACACACCACACACACCAGAGCACCCCAAATGACCCCAGCACAACTCAAATCCTCGATCCACCAACTCGCCATACAGGGCAAACTCGTGCCCCAAATCCCTGCCGAAGGCACTGGCGAGGAACTCTATCAGCAGATACAGAAAGAAAAGCAGGCCCTGATCAAATCCGGCAAAATCAAAAAAGAAAAGCCCTTGCCCCCGATTGCAGAAGACGAAATCCCATTCGAAATTCCCGAAGGATGGCGGTGGTGTAGAATTGGTGATATATTTAATTTACAAGCTGGAAAAAATATAACAGCATCAGAAATAAATACTGAACCCTCTGCTGAATACAATTATTTATGCTATGGAGGAAATGGTATTAGAGGATATGTTGGTTCCTTTAATCGCGAAGGCCATCATGCGTTAATAGGACGCCAAGGCGCATTATGTGGAAATATTAATTATGCAAATGGAAAATTTTATGCAACTGAACACGCTGTAGTCGTTGAGCATTTTAATATGACGGATGTTATTTGGGGCGGTTTGTTTTTAAGAGCATTAAATTTAAATCAATATGCTACCGCAACAGCTCAACCGGGTTTGGCTGTTGCTAATATTATAAAAGTTCTCATTCCCCTCCCTCCCCTTGCCGAACAAAAGCGCATTGTAGCGAAGATCGAAGAACTCATGCCCCTAATCGACCGCTACGACAAGGCATGGACGCAGCTTGAAGAAATCCAAAAGAAATTCCCGGGCGACCTAAAGAAATCCATTTTACAGCAGGCGATTCAGGGCAAACTCGTGCCCCAAATCCCTGCCGAAGGCACTGGCGAGGAACTATTTAGAAAACTAAAAAAACATCATGCACATATAAAAAAGTGTAAGGATGAATTAAATTTTTCTTCAATGGATTTCGATATCCCAGAAAACTGGTGCTTTGTAGAATTGAATCAAATATTTGATTTCGTAGATTATCGGGGAAAAACACCTCATAAAATCAATGAAGGAGTATTTCTTATAACCGCATCAAATATCAAAGATGGTTATATGGACTATACTCGTAAAGAATACATTTCCATACAAGAATATAAAGAAAGACAAAGTCGTGGAATTACGAAATTTGGCAATCTATTATTCACAACGGAAGCTCCAATGGGTAATGCAGCAATCTGTGATCTGGATGTATGTTCATGTGGACAAAGAATAATAACATTCAAAGAATATGACATAAATACGGTTATTCCAAAACTGTTTATGTTCTTTATTTTATCGCCTGCATTCCAACAACAATTATTAGACAATTGCACAGGTACTACGGCAAAAGGAATTAAAGCAGACAAATTAAAACATTTTCTCATCCCCCTCCCGCCCCTCGCCGAACAAAAGCGTATTGTAGCGAAAATCGAGGAACTGCTGCCCTTGATTGACCGACTCAACTCGGACAAATTAGCAATTAGCAATTAGCAATTGGAGCGCTCCCCCAGCGGCTGGAAGCCGCCGTTTTCATTACCCGGGGTGTACGCGATAGCGGACGCCCCGGGTTACCCCGGATGGCCGCAGGCCAGACGGGGGACTCGCAGGCACATACCGGGGTGTGTGCGATAGCACGCGCCCGGGCTACCCCGGATGGCCAGCGGGCCAGACGGGGGACACACCCTCTCCATACTGGAGAGGGTGCCGCGATAACGGCGGGTGAGGTCCACACCCTCTCCAATCTGGAGAGGGTGCCGCGAAGCGGCGGGTGAGGTAATTCCTCATTCCACATTGCTAATTGAATAATGGCGAGTTATGGTTAAAGGTGGGCGTTATCATTCAGGGAGGAACTGACCATGAACGACAAAGGCGACATCATTTTCTATACGACCTCAGACGGAACCACAAAAATCGAGGTGACGCTAGATCAGGAAACTGTCTGGCTCAGCATCGATCAGATGGCGGAGCTGTTTCAGCGCAACAAATCGACGATATCCAGGCACATCAAAAATGTGCTGGATCAGGGCGAACTGTCTGCAGATTCAACTGTTGCGTTTTTTGCAACAGTTCAGAAGGTGTTCGGCAAGTCAAACGCCAGGTTGCCTACTACAACCTGGACATGATCATCTCGGTGGGTTATCGGGTCAATTCGCATCGCGGTGTGCAGTTCCGGATTTGGGCAACACAGGTTTTGAAAGAATACCTAATCAAAGGGTTTGCACTAAACGATGACTTGCTCAAAAATGCGGGCGGCGGAAATTACTTCGATGAACTTTTGGCGAGGATTCGGGATATTCAATCTTCCGAAAAAATCTTCTACCGAAAGGTTCTGGAAATCTATGCACTGAGCATCGATTATGATCCGACAACAGAGGCGACAAAGAAATTCTTCGCGACGGTGCAGAACAAAATGCATTATGCGGTACATGGACATACAGCGGCAGAAATTATCTATGATCGCGCGGATGCCGAAATAGATTTCATGGGGCTAACCAGTTGGACAGGCGCTTTGCCAAAGAAATCCGATGCCGAATACGCCAAAAATTATTTGTCTGAACAGGAAATTCAAACACTCAATCGAATCGTTTCATTATATCTCGATTTTGCAGAATTACAGGCCGAAAGCCATGTTCCAATGTATATGGCTGACTGGATTCAGAAATTGGATGACTTTTTGAAATTATCGGGAAAAGAACTATTAAATCACGCCGGAAAGATTTCTGCTGAAATCGCGAAAAAGAAGGCAGACATGGAATATAATAAATTCAAGGTTCGAACTTCACATGCTCTATCAAAAGTCGAAATGGATTTTATTGATAATTTCGAAAAAGAACAAAAACGACTGACTGAGGATAGAAATACAGAGAAGCCGAAACGGAAAAAGTGAATTAGGAATGATGGAACGAAGCAACATAAAGTCAGTAGCTGAAAACCAGGGCATGCAAGAACAATTGCTCATTCCTAATTACACATTACTAATTGAAACATCGCCGCATTGTAGCGAAAATCGAGGAACTGATGACGCTAGTGGATAAATTAGGAATTAGAAATTAGGAATTAGGAATGATGGAACGAAGCAGCATAAAGTCAGTAGCTGAAAACCAGGAAATGCAAGAACAATTGCTCATTCCTAATTACACATTACTAATTGAAACATCGCTATCTTTTGTAATAAGTCTGTTTAAGGACCATGGCATCTCCTCTGAACGGCTGAAAATGCCATTTGGCTTTTTGCCGTTCGAGGCAGTTGATGAAGTCTGGCGCATTTGACGAGTAAATCTTGAAGGCGCTGATAGAGCCAGACGGGAGCACAGTCATCATGACCTCAATTTTTGCAGGTAAAATTTTATCGCCATTTTCGACTATGCTGCTGCAATCTTCAATGGCAGAACTGAGCTCCCTGTCAACCGCTCGCTTCATACTGTCTTTATCAGAAAGACTTGCCTGGCCAATGCCCATCTGGCTTTCAGATGTGAAATCCTGAAAGACAATTCTCTGAACTTCGCCACCAGACAGCGTGACCGCACGCTCACTGACGCCGCGCTTATTTGTGCATAAGATTTTGTGGTTTCCTGTGGGCAGAGCGATCCTTTGAGGCGTCGAGCCATATTTCTTGCCATCAATCGAGAGCGTACAGGGCGGCTTTCCCGCGATTTGAAGGATGGCTTGATTCGTCTCGTCGTCGGAAGTGTGTCCAGATCTTCTCCGTCGATGTTTGGAGCGCGACGCTTCCGCGTCCACTGTCTTGTCATTGTACTCTGACGTTGTTTTTGCGTTTGATTCAAATAATTTCGCGAATACCGGGTTTGGTCTCGCGGCAAACGCAATGGCCTGTTGAAAAGTGCCTGTCGTATGTTCGAGCATGCGCCGGATATCGGATTCTCTGATTTCGTGGGCAGGCAGTCCAGTATTTAGAAGAGTGTTCTGCGTTTCAAACGCCGCCACGTTTGGAACGCCCGCGTTGTTATCTTGCTCCGTGTCGGGCGGCGGCTGATTATTGGCAACCATGTTTATAACCACTTTATCAGAATGGTGCGCAAACCTGACAATGATCACAATGACCACAGCCGCAATACCTACGAGAAGCCCGAGAAGAACAGGAAGAAACCGGTACTTTACCGAGGAACTCCCTTGTTGATACCAAAATTCCGTGACGAACTTGAAGTGGCTTTGTCCAAAAGACAACGCGACATGTTCCACACTTGTCTTTCGCCCTTCTTGGAGGCAAGTCAGATCCGCAATGACTTCGACAAATGTCTGATATCGAGCGTCTGGCACTTTCTGCGTGCATTTTCGAACAATCCCCACAAGTCCAGTTGGCACACTGGACGAATCCGGACGCTTCAATTTGGGAAGGGGTTCAGTCGTCTGCTTATGCAGCATCGCCAATGCGCTTGGCGCTTCAAAAGGCAAGCGACCGCAAATGATACAATAAAGCAAGATTCCGAATGAATAAATATCAGTTCGGAGATCAATTGGCTGTGCAAGACATTGCTCAGGGCTCATGAACTCGGGTGTGCCGACAATCACGCCAGGCTGTGTCACGCTTTTTGAGCGGCTGTCCTTGAACTTGGCAATTCCAAAATCGAGAATCTTGACAGAAAAACGCCCGGAGACTGTTTCAATCAGCATGATGTTATCGGTTTTCAGATCGCGATGAATGATTCCCACCTTGTGCAACGTTGCCAAGGCATCAGCAATCTGAATCGCAATATCGATAATTTGGCGTGTTGAAAACACATAGTCAGAAGCCAAATAATGGGAAAGTGTCTTTCCGGCCACGTATTCCATGATGATGCAGAGCCGACCACTTACGTTTAGAATATCGTGCAGTTTTACAATATTTGGATGCGTCACGCGCCCATACAGACGAGCTTCATTGATAAATCGCTCGACGACCACTCGATCCTGATGGTATTCGCGTTTGAGCGTTTTGACGGCAACAATCTGCTCCGCCCCTTTCTGGTGAGCGAGATACACTTCTCCCATTCCCCCAGAGGCTATCAGCTCTTTGATATTGTATTTGTTATCGATACACTTCCCGATGAAACTGTCCATTTTACATCCTATTTGTGTCCAAAGAGGATTTATGAAGACATCTCAATTTATAAGATGTCCTAAATTTTCAAATGTAGATGCGTTTGGGGTGGCGATTGTTTTAAAGTCCTGATTGTTTCCGAATACCTTGAATTTAGACATGTATGGAGTGACGGTTGCTTCAAAGTCTCGATTATTTCCACATGGCATCAATAATGACACACTAGAAACCCAAGAAATACAAAGCCTGAAATTGTAAAAAGGCAATCATAGGAAAACTCCTATCTTACCCTTCTGGAAAGTGATTATACTAGCGCATCTTATGTAATATTCAATCTAAATATTGTATCTATCTATGTTTAGTAAGTCTGAAAATATAGCAAATTGCCCTTTCAAGGCCGTCTGAAAACAGTTAATCCTCCAAGACGTGGATGAGTTGTGGGAATCCACCTTATCGTATCAGAAAAAGGCTCTCATTTTTGGCTGTATGTGTACATCCCAGATCCCCCCGAATGGCTACCGGCCAGACGGTGGATTTGCCGACCGCGATTCGCGACCGGCATACATCATATTAATACCCGCACTTATTGAGCGGCTTTGACACATCTGAAGGTCGCAACAGAGCCTTCGTAAATGCCGATTTTCTGATAAAGCGGAAGCGGCGCAGCGCCCATGCATGCGCGCGAGTTCCGGACTGAACAGGCTACATCCGGGGAGCTTTCACCTTTCATGATCGGGGCTTGGATCCATTCGAGGCCGTTGCCAGACATATCGTAAATGCCGTTGGTCTGAGCTGAAGGCATGCTGCCCGCATCCACGAGATTTGAAAAATTATAAAGATCTGTGCGCGCCGCTGCAGTCGCGAGTTCTTCGTCCCCCCAGGCGCATTTTTTAACGCCATCGCTCAGCGCGGCTGCGAGCCATTGCGCTTCGGTGGGCAGTTTCTTGCCGACGTATGCGCAGTATTGCTCGGAGAGTTCGTAGGACACAACAGCAGGATGCAGACCTTTGCTGGTGTCAATGCCGATGCTTTGGGTATTTTTGGTCGCGTCATCCAATATGCATTTGCCAGCTGTGACGCAGGCTTGCAGGTCATCATTTGTGACGGGCATGATATCGATAGAAAAAGCATCAATCGAGGTCTTTTGGACATCTGCCGCCGAACAATTCTGAATATCTTCGATCGCGCATGCCTTATAGCCGACAGCTTTATCTCCGCTTGCAGGAATGCGCACCATGTCTTCGGCAAAGACATTTGCAGATGAACATAAGAACAGGACAGTCAGTGCTGAAAGAATAGATTTTTTCATGATTATTTCTCCTGTGCCGGCGCGATATCTTTAAGTTTATTAGATTTGCGTTCTAATTCGAGCGCATAGTCCTGATCCACAAGTTTTGCAGCATCGCCTTTGACGGCAGAGACGATATGATAGATCTGCGTATCAAAGCGACTGTTTGTCGGTGCAAAGAAAAATGCATAATGCGGCGCGATGATATTTTGAATGCTATTTTTTCCCAAATATAAATAGCCAAATTCCTGTCTCGACACTCGATATTTGTTCATATCGATATTTTCATTTTTAATGATTTCATCGAGCGCTTCCTGAGGTGATTTGATATCATTTTCAGTGAGCGTGGCAACGGTATTGCCAGGGAGTTTTCTATAAATTTTCGTAGCTGCCAGCGAGCCGTCTGGGAGGAGATGTATATAAGCTTTTCCGCCCGGGCCGATGACCGGCCATCCGTCGAGCTCGCTTGCAAAGCCCACAGCGACTTCATAGACGGTTTCTGTGATATTTTCCGGCTCATGAATAGGTGCGGTCGTATTGATTCCATATTTTCGCTTATATGGCAAAAAAGTATAATGCGCAGTCGTGCGAGGCGAAAGGTCGTTATTTAAGGAAACTCTGAACAATTGCATAATCTTCAATCATGATATCGCGCAAATCCGCTCCCCTTGCCCCATCGGGGAAAGGGGCCGGGGGTTAGGGGCACGGTGTACGCAAAGTCGTAGAACTTTGACGTATCACTTGTAACTGCCCGGTAGTATCTGTAACGGTCTTAGACTTGTTGTCCTCAGGTCTCCTACCTTTTTTCGGTTCGCCCTTTCGGGCGTGCCGTGGCGTTACATCGGGGACGCGTGATTCCGCCCCATAATCAGGAGATTTACTCCGGATTATACTTATCTCGTTTGGTTCAGTTTCGGGCGTTTTCATTCTCAGTACGTACTCGGAGGCTCGCCATCTGGTAAAACTATCCTCAATTATCAATTATTCAAACTTCTGAAAGGACAAAGCAAATCACGTCTCCTGTTCATATTTCTCTCAAGAACATTACTGT
>JAFUEE010000038.1 GCA_017464085.1 Pseudomonadota bacterium | reverse complement strand
TTGTCAGGGGGCAGTTGTCAGTTGTCAGTTGTCAGTGGTCAGTGGGCAGTTGGCAGAGGGGGCAGTAGGTGATTTCTCGCTGCACGCTTTGAGGGTATCCCGTCTCCACTCCGGGGGCGAGGGCGAGGGATGATGGTTCCTTTAGGAAGGTCTGATTAATTGGCCCCTAACCCCCGGCCCCTTTCCCCGATGGGGCAAGGGGAGCGGATTTGCGCGATATCATGATTGAAGATTATGCAATTGTTCAGAGTTTCCTTTATTTATGACCATAACAACATTTATTGAAGGCAGTTGTGGGCGTTCGGGAGGTTGAGAAAATTCAACAGCAAGAAACAGCGCTGCAGGAGGGGGCTGAAAACATTCGGAGTTTCGGTGCGGCGTTGCAGGAGGGGTCTGAAAACTTTCGGAGTTTCGGCGCGGCGCTGCAGGAGGGGTCTGAAAACTTTCGGAGTTTCGGCGCGGCGCTGCAGGAGGGGTCTGAAAACATTCGGAGTTGCGGCGCGGCGCTGCAGGAAGGGTCTGAAAACATTCGGAGTTGCGGCGCGGCGCCGCAGGAGGGGGCCGAGAATGCGCGGAGACGTTGCGACATTATCGGCGCGCGGGAGGCGCGGATGCCCGTGGGGAGCGCGTGAGGTGGGCGCCGGCGTATCCGCGCAGCGGATAGCCGGCGCGGCTCCCCGTATGCCGCAGGCATAGGGGAGCGTCCTGAAAAGCGTGATCGGGCGTGATCAGGTTTTGGATGCCCATTCTTCCCAGGACATGGAGCAGCCTTTTGGGGTGGCGTTGCCGGCGCGGCCGAGGAGGCGGAGCGCGAACTTGGGGTGTCCGGGGACGCGTGCGCGGAGATTTTCGTCGAGTGGCTCCATGATGCCGATGTCGCCGGTGAGCAGGTATGCGGCGCTGTCGAGGTTGCAGAGGTCGAAGAGGGCGATCTGTCCTTTGTTTCCGGGGAGGACGGGTGCCATGTTTTCGGGGTCATAGAGGATGCATTTCATCCACATGGGGAATGTGAAGAGCCCTTCGTCGGGGAGCGGGCCGCGTGTGTTGAGCGCGCAGATTTCGTAGGCCTGGCTGGTGAGTTCGCACATGCCGTATTCGCCGTAGATGGCGCGTCGCGGGATGCCGAGGGCGTTGCTGAGCGCGTCGCGGAGTTCGCTTTTGGGGATTTCGCGTGACCTGCCTTTGTAGCCGCCAGTTTCGAGGAGGCAGCTGCCTGGCGCGCATGAGAATGTGCGTCCGTCCAGCTTGTCGAGGAGCTCGACGTAAGAGAACGCGGGACCCATGAGGTGCACGGGGACATTGTCTTTTTGCGCGTGATCGAGCGCGTCTAGGAGGCCGTCGGTGTCGAGGCCGCTGTTCATGGAGAAGAAGCATCCGGAGCCGTCGCCGCCGAGGTTCCGGACGAGCTGCGTGAGCATGTATCCGAGTGAGGAGTGCGGATTGTCCTCGTAAGCGGGCATGAGTGAGAGGACGCGTGTTTTTGGGGACATGATGCGCGCGATGAACATCGTGAACGTGTAGAATATCGCGCGCTGGAGGAGCCCGGTGTCTCTGAATTTGTGAATGCTTCTGTCGGCGGATGTCGTGCCGCTGGAGCGGAATTCGGCGATCGCGAGGTCGGGGGGGAAGGGGCAGACGTCTGCGCGCTTGAAGCATTCGACGGGGAGCGGCGGGTAGTCGAGCAGCGAGACGCCTCGCGAGTTTCTGCCGTTCATCTCGCAGTATTTTGCGTAGAGCGGGTGATGCAGCCGCTGGTATTCGAGGAGGTCGATCGAGAGTCCGAGCGGCTTCGGCTCGAGTCCTGTCGGGCTGTCCATGCATGCCCATCTGTAAGTGGCGAAGAGGTAGTCGGAGATGCGCCTGAGCAGATCGGAACGGGTCAGTTCTGTGTCTTCCATGTGTATTCCTTTTATGTGGCGCGGCCTTTGCGCCTGGCGGCGCATGCGGCCTCTGCGCGTCCGCTATGCGGTGAACCGCATACGCGTCCGCCGTTTTTGGGAGCGAGCGCCGCATGTTTGTGTGCGGGCGTCAGGCCTTTAGGGATTCGAGCGCGGCGCCGATGCGCTGGATGCCTTTGCGGATGCTGTCTTCGTCGAGGGCGAATGAAAGCCTGAGGTAGCCCGGTGCGCCGAAGGCGCTTCCTGGGACGGTGGCGACATGGCCTTCTTCCAGGATGAATTTGGCGAGATCGATGTCGCTCTGTATCCAGTGCAAGCCGTGCTCGATATTGCAGAATTTTTTGCAGTTGAGGAGGACATAGAAAGCGCCCATGGGTGCGGCGCAGGAGACGCCGTCGATTTTTGAGATTTCGTCGAGGACGATGTTCCGCCTGTTTTCGAAAGTTTTTCGCATGTCTTCGAGAATGTTTTTGTCGAGCTTGAGTGCAGCGATTGCGCCGGCCTGGGCGAAGCTTGTGGCGTTGGATGTGGAGTGGCTCTGGAGCGTGGACATCATGCGGATGCGTTCGGGGTCAGCGATGGCGAAGCCGAGTCGCCATCCGGTCATGGCGAAGCTTTTGGAGAAGCCGCCCGTCGTGACGATGCGAGGCGCGAGGTCAGGTGCGACTTTTGAGAGTTCGACGTGCTTGAATCCGCCGTAGGTGAGGTGAGCGTAGATGTTATCCCAGAGGATGTTGACGTCGGGGTGTCGTCTGAGGACATCCGCGAGCGCGCGGAGATCATTTTCAGTATAAGCCTGTCCGGTGGGATTTGAGGGGGAATTGAGAATGAGAAGGGCGGGGGTGTGTTTGACGATGGCTTCTTCGAGCATGTTTGGCGTCATGAGGAAGTTTTCGTCTTCCTTTGTGTCGATGAAAGCGACGTCTCCGCCTGCGAGGTGAACCATGGCGGGGTATGAGAGCCAGTATGGGGCGGGGATGAGCGCTTTGTCGCCAGGGTCGATGATGGACATGATGGCGTTATAGATGACTTGTTTGCCGCCGACGCCGACGATGACCTGGTCGGCGGATGTTTCGATGCCGAATTCGCGCGAGTACCAAGCGGCGATTTCGGCGCGCAGTGCGGGCAGACCGGCGACGGCGGTATATTTGGTCATGCCATTATCGAGGGCATTTTTTGCGGCTTCGATGACGGGTGCCGGTGTATTGAAGTCGGGTTCGCCAGCGCCGAAGCTGATGATGTCGATGCCTTCATTTTTCATGGCAGCGGCTTTGGCGGTGATCGCGAGTGTGAGGGATGCCTGAACCTGGCTGAGTCTTTTTGCTTTTTTCATATTGAGCCTGATGTGAAATGTGAGTTGAGATTGCGGATGTGCCTGGAGCAGGAACGTCCGCGATAAAAAACAGTTCCTACGTTATCATTCGCCATTTGTCTATTGAACAAAATTATGTTAGAGGTAAAAAGTCTTAAGATGTCGAACGGATTCGGCATGAGTATCAGCAAGCTGGAAATGCAGAGGTGTTATAATGAAATTCAAACGATTTGCGGGAATGGCGCTGGCCGGTATGTGTGTCTTTGGTGCGGGGAATGCGTATGCCGAGGACAATGTGGCGGTCATGAAGCTTGATGCTCTTGGAGAGAATGTGGAAGAACAGGCAGGATATGTGCTTGAGGCGCTTCAGAATCAGGTGCTTCATTCGACGTATATGCTTGAGGCGAACGGAGGCGACATCACATATACCGAGATGCAGATGGTGACGGGTTGCGACGTTGAGGGTAGCATTGCATGTTATGATGCGGCGTGCGCGACCTTGGGAGCGCCAGCGATTATCTTTGGCTCGGTGAAGGACGGAGGTGAGACGCATCTTGTCTGGTACGTGAGCGGCAAGGGCATTTTCAAAGAGATGACGGCGACGATTACGGATCGTGAATCAGCAGAGCTTCTGGCGCGAGACCTGATCATTGGTGAGATGGGCAATCTGATCGTGACGAGTAACGTGCCCGGTGCAGACGTTTTCGTCGATGGCAAGCGCGTGGGCATGAGCGCGGAGTTTGAAGAGAGCGCGCAGCCGATCGAGCTTATCGCGGGCAATTATATCGTTGCAGTCCGCAAAGACGGTTTTACGAAAGAAGATGCCATCCGCGTCGTCATTGAAGGCAAAAAGACTGCAAAGATTCACGTCGATATGAACGTTGCGAAGGATCCCGAAGATACCCGAAAGGCTATTAAGTATTCTGGGTTTGCATCTTTGGGCGTTGGTGGTGCGGCGTTGATTACCGGCGCGGTGCTGTTTGCTTTGACAAAGGGCAATGGGGATAAATTAGGGACAGGCAGCTGGTGGGAAGATAATAAAATTAAGCCAGCGATTGAAAAATATGATGGTCATGCCGCGACAGAGGCGAGGAATACAGGCGGCACGATCTTTAATAGCGGTGTTGCGCTGTTGGGTGTCGGTGGTGGCTTGCTCGCCGCTGGTGTTGCGCTGACAGTTGTCGGCTATGTGTATGACTTTGAGGGTGAGGATGTCGATTCGGCATTGTCGAGCAACCACGGCCTGATGCCGAAGGTCAATTTCCAGCTTTCGCCGGAATATCAGGGCATGACGATGGGCTGGAAGTTCTGATCGCGTATCGCCTTTGCATTGCTTGCATATCAAGTCCCCGCATGCGCATGCGGGGATTTTTTTGGGCTGTGTTTGCCTTGTATTCCGGGGGGTGCGCCGTTGGGGGGTGACCTATCCATGTTTCCCGGGGTTGCGCCCTTCGGGCTGACCCCGGACTAATATCAAGCGCCCTTTCAGGGCGCGAAAGGTATGCGCCCCGATGGGGCGCGGTTTTGATTTTTTGGGTGTTTTACCCGGGGGTGCGCCGTGATGCACGGGGGCGCGAAAGGTATGCGCCCCGATGGGGCGCGGTTTTGATTTTTGGGGTGTTTTACCCGGGGGTGTGCCGTGATGCACGGGGGCGCGGTTTTTTGGGGGGCAGAGCCACAAAAAAAACGCCGCGTATCCCAGAGGGATAGCGGCGTTTGCGAGCCGTATTTTCCGGCTTATGCCGGAAAATAGGGGAGCGTCCGGAGACGTATCAGTTTTCAGTTTTTTCTTCGAGCGGGAGTTTGTCTTCGCTCTCGGCGTGATGCGCGTCTTTTGTTTCGGCATCCGTGCTGTCTGAGTTTGCTTTGTGTTCAGCGCTGTCTGAGGGTTCGTCCAGCGCGGCTTTGGGCTGATCGGCGCTGTCTGCGTTTGCTTTGTCTTCAGCGTTGTCGCGTTCGGCCATGCCGCTCTTGAAGTAGAAGACGATCATGCCGGCCATGGAGGCGACGCCGATGGCGCCGAGGACATACCAGATGATCCATGGATTGTATGCATCCCAGAGGAGCTGGTTGGCAGCATAGATGTCGGGCGCGCCGGACTGAGCCTGCATCATGGAGAGTATTTCGTTGGGCTGAAGGTTGGCAAGCGCGGTGGGGTCGGTGCCATGATCGATGAGCCAGCGCGACGCGAGGTCTTTTTTGGAAGCGAAGAGCTCGTAGATTGTGCCGGACAGGAAGTTGCCGACGGCCCAGCCGACGGCGAACGGGATATTGGCATAACCCATATAGATGGCTTTTTTGTCAGCCGGAGCGGTCATGCCGATGTATTCATTGAATTTGGGTGAGCAGATGATTTCGCCAATGGCGAAGACGAGGACGCCGAGGCAGGCGAATGCGCCGCTGTTTGTGACGCCGCTGAGGATGAAGCCGATGATTGAGATGACCATCCCGAGGACGAGTGCGGTGATCATCTTAAAGCGTTTGAGGATGGCTGAAATCGGTATGACGAAGAGGATGATGGCGGCGGAGTCGATATTGATGACCATTTCGGGTTTGAGCGCGCCATCTGACTCAAGATAGGTCTGGAAGATGCTGTATTGAGAGAGGAAGTTTCCGACATCGCGTCTGTCGACCCATTCGTCGAGGAAATTGGGGAGGAGATCCCAGAGCTGCATGAACATGAGCCAGAAGCCTGAGACGATGATCAGGAACCAGAGCATGGATTTGTCGTTCCAGAGCGTGAGAAGCGTGTTGATGAAGACGCGGCCTGGGGAAGTGGATTTGTTCTTTTCGATTTCCTCGGGGGTACGTTCTGGTTCTTTGAAAAAGATGAGCGTGACGATAAGGTTGAAGACAGTGACTGCGGCGGCACTGTAGAAGACATAGTGCCATGTCGGGTCGGTATCAGAGCCGCGAAGCGCGGAGGCACAGAGCGGCGCGAGGAAGCCCCCGATGTTGACGACCCAGTAGAAGAGCCCGAAGCCGAAGCTTGAGCTTTCCTTGTTGAGTGATTTGGCGACGGTACCCTGCACGGGGGGCTTGAAGATCGCGGTGCCGAGCCCGATGGTGCATCCTGCGAGCATCATGAGCCAGAAGTTGACGGTTGTATTGAGTGTGCCTGGGCCGGTGATGAGTTCGGAGAGATTGAGGATATTTGCCATCAGGACATATCCGATGGCGTTGATGGTGAACGCGACGATGAGAGATTTTTTGTAGCCGAATGATTCGCTGAAACCGCCAGAGACCATGGGAATCAGGCACTGGATGAGCGCCCAGACTGTGTAGATGATGCCTTTTTCGAACATGGACAGTCCGAGGCCGCCTGTGCCAGCGGAAACCATCATGAGCGGCAGGACGGCGCGGATGCCAAAGTACGCGAGGCGTTCCATGGCTTCCTGAGCGTTTGCCAGCCAGAAGGCGGGTTGGATGTTTTTAGCCATTATAAGCTCCTGTTTGGAGGTAAAACAAAGGGGAGAGACCCCGGGAAAAACGCGATGACATTCGTCCGGATGCGGACGGGTCTTTCAGGCAAGATGCATGAAAGTGGTTATTTGTCCTACATCATTCTGAGGTATAAATAAAGGCTGAGTGAATTGTGGCGCGCGATTGGGGTGGATGTGTTTCTAAAATGTGGCATTTTGCGCGGAATGGTGCGATAGTAATGAAGGCGTTTTTTGTTGTGCGAGGGTCAGATGTCAGGGAGCTTGCAAATGGATGTTCAAACGATTGCCAATCGTGGGGAGTTGTCAGGCTTGGATTTGAGTAAGCTGACATCACTTGACTGGATTGTGCTGGATCTTTCAGACGGTCGTCGCAGTTTTGGTGAGATAGCCGGGATGCTGCCAGTGAGCGGAGAGGAGCTTTCGCAGTCGTATTCGCATCTTCGCGAGCTTGGTGCGCTGCATTGGGGCAGCGAGTCATCGGGGAGAGCCGCACGTCTTCGCGATTTGATGCCCGATGGGATGGCGACTCAGGAGCGTCGTCCGAGTAGTTTTGCATCGGATAGGAGTTCCGCCGGGCAGACGCAGCGCAACTGGGCGACGAACAGAATGTTTGATGAGGCTGGCGTAGGTCTTCGTCCTCAGTCAGCGCGTCCGTTACCTGAAGCGCACGCGAGCGCGCCAGTTTCATCTGTTTCGTCCGTTTCGTCCGTTTCGTCCGTTTTGTCCGTGTTGCGAACGCCGCGCGATGTCGAGGATTCCGCGTGCGGTCAGTATCTTCCGCGCCATCTTTTTGAGGATTTCAGATCATTTGAGCCGAAGCTTCTGGATGCAAGCTTGGAGCTTCCATTGGATGTCCAGATGTTTGCAGAATATATCTATGAGCATTTGTCTGTGCTGACGGCGGCAGAGCTTTTGGGGCTTGAGGAGGATGAGATCACGCATGTGCTTGTGAAGCAGGCCTATATGATGCGCACGCGTCAGTTTCATCCGGACAGGTATTTTAGAAAGAATATTGGCGTGTTTGCGCCTCGGATTGCTGCAATATTTAAGGCAGTGACGGGTGCGTTTGCTTCACTTCAGACCAAGGCAAGGTGAACAAGGGGATATCCATGGCAGATTATGCACTCGGTATAGATCTTGGCACGACAAACTCGTGTGTTTCGATTGTCGAAAATGGCAAGCCTTTTATTATTGCGAATAAGACTGGGTATAAGACGACGCCTTCGATTGTCGCGATTGCGGAGTCGGGGAAGCGCCTGATTGGTCAGCTCGCGAAGCGGCAGGCGATTACGAATGCGGCGAACACGGTGTTTTCGACGAAGCGCCTGATTGGCCGTAGCATCGATGATCCGGAAGTACAGGAATGCATGAACACATTTCCGTTCGAGATCGTAGAAGGGCCGCATCATGATATCCGCGTGAAGATGCGCGACAAGCTTTATTCATTGCCCGAGATTTCTGCGATGATACTGAGCGAGCTTCGCCAGGTGGCAGAGGAGTATATCGGCGCGGATATCCGTCAGGCGATTATCACGGTGCCGGCATATTTTAATGATGCCCAGCGCCAGGCGACGATTGATGCGGGCAGGATTGCGGGTCTCGACGTGATGCGCATCATCAACGAACCGACGGCGGCGGCGATCGCATACGGTGCGCAGAGCAACAAATCGCAGACCATCGCGGTCTTTGACCTCGGCGGCGGTACGTTCGATATTTCTATTCTGTCGATTGAGGACGGCATATTCAACGTGCTCTCGACGACAGGTGACACCTTCCTCGGTGGTGAGGATTTTGATAACCGGATCATCGAGCATCTGGTGCTCAATTTTGCGCGTGAACACGACGTGGATTTGCGCGAAGATCCGATGGCGATGCAGCGCCTGAAGATGGAGGCGGAGAAGGCGAAGTGCGCGCTCAGCGAGCTCACGACGACAGAAATCAATTTGCCGTTTATTCAGAATTCATCGGATGGCGTTGCGCTTCACCTGAATGCGACGCTGACGCGCGATGAGTTTGAAAATCTGGTCATCGATCTGATCAAGCGCACGCTCAAGATTTGTCAGATTGCCTTGATGGATGCGAACGTGACGCAGGACGATATCGATGAGGTCGTGCTCGTAGGCGGCATGACGCGTATGCCGCTTGTGCAGGAAGCCGTGACTCAGTTTTTCCGCAAGCAGCCGGCAAAGAATATCAATCCGGATGAGGTCGTCGCAATGGGGGCGGCGATTCAGGCGGATGAGCTGCTGCATCAGGGGCAGAAGCATATTTTGCTCGATGTGACACCGCTCGATCTGGGCATCGCGATTCACGGCGGCAAATTCCACGTCATCATTAATAAGAATACGACGATTCCGTGCTCGAACACGACAGTGTTTACGACTTCGTTTGACAATCAGACCTCGCTTCGCATCGTCGTGCTTCAAGGGGAGCATACGCAGGCTGCGGACAACCAGGTGCTTGCGGAGTTTACGTTTTCGGGGATCCGCCCGGCGCCGGCTGGTACGGTCGATGTCGAGATTACCTTCGATGTCGATGCAGATGGCATTGTCAATGTGATTGCACGCGATCTGGAGACGCGGCAGGAACACGTCGTTTCAATCGAACGCTCGTCCAATCTGACGGATGACGAGATCAAGCGCATGGCGCAAGAGAACGCGGATTACCTCGTCAGCGAGAAGCAGGGAGAGCAGATGCGCAATTCGCTCGCGCAGCTGCGTCTCAATATGGAGAAAGTGCAGAAGCTCATGTCTTCGCGCGATATTCCGGATGCGCTTGCCGGCTATGTGACCGCACAGCTCGTTCGTGCTTCGGATGCCTCCAGCGAGCCTAAGGATCTGCATCGCGTGGAAGTCGCAGTGAAAGATCTCGATAAAGCGATTCGTCTCATCGAGGAGACTGCGGGATAAGTTTTCCCGGGGAGCTCCGTGTTCCCCGGAGGTGTGTGCAACGAACTGCGCCGCTTTGCAGCGCGGTTTTGTTTTATCCCTGTTTTTGCGCCCTTCGGGCTGATCCCGGGCTGATATCAATCGCCCTTTCTGGGCGATTGATAGGCAATCAGACTGGAGGTTTCCGCATGGACGCTCGCCGTGTCGCCGTTTATGGCCCTTTCAGGGCGATTGATAGGCAATCAGACTGGATAGGACGCCATAGGTGCGTCATTGGTAATATTGACATCGTGTCATGAATGGGGTTGACAACGTGTCAGATGTGCTGTACATCCTTCTGTATTGCTGACATGATGTCAGTGGATAATCATTCGGATGGGTTGTATCTGGTGATTTTTGGCGTGACAACACAAGAAGGAGCATGAACATGGCGAATTGTTTACCAAAACTCGCGCTCGGTGCCTGGGCTTGGGGAAATGACGGCACATTTGGCGATCATCTGACAGAGAATGATCTTCGACCTGTTTTTGATGCGGCCATGGAAGTTGGGCTGACGCTCTGGGATAATGCGTATGTATATGGAATGGGGGCGTCTGAGAGGGTGATGGGGAAATTCCTGAGGACTGTGCCTCGCGAGAGTTATCAGATTTCAGCGAAATTCACGCCTCAGTGCGCGAATCCCAAAGCCGAGAACGCCGTGATTGAGATGTATCAGACGAGCGCGGACCTTTTGGGAACGGATTTTATGGATTTCTATTGGATTCATAATCCGGTCGGGGCACCGAAATGGATCAAGTCGCTGATACCGCTTGCGAAGCGCGGCAAGATTGGCAAGATCGGTGTTTCTAACCATAACCTTGCGGAGATCAGGCAGGCCCAGGAGATATTGAGCGCCGAGGGGCTGAGGATTTCGGCGGTGCAGAACCATTACAGCCTGATCAATCGCTCGTCTGAGCGTTCTGGTATTTTGGATTACTGCAAGGCAAACGATATCATCTTTTTCTCCTATATGGTTTTGGAGCAGGGGGCGCTTACGGGGGCTTTTGACAGGAATCATCCGTTCCCGAAGGCCAGCGAGCGCGGGCAGGTCTATAATCCGTTGCTGCCGCAGCTCGAAGTGCTCAATGATGGCATACGCAAAATTGCGGACAAATATGGTGTGGATATCCCGCAGGTTCCCATTGCGTGGGCGATTGCGAAGGGGACGCTTCCGATTGTCGGGGCGACGAAAACAAAGCATGTGTATGATGCCAAGAAAGCGGCCGACCTGCAGCTTTCCGGGGAGGATATGGCCGAACTGGAAGCCATTGCTGAAAAAGCAGGCCTGAATACGATTCGCTATTGGGAAAAAGAGATGAAGTAGAGGCGGCGATGAAGCTTTCGGCAGTTGTTTTCAGTCTGATATCCACCATTTTATGCGGAATGATGGGGATGAGGAGCGCGAGCGCTCAGGATGTCATAGATGTTCACAGCCATATCCTGACGCCGGCGTATATTCAGGCGGTCGCGACTCATGATGCATCGCTTGAAGAGGGATTTCCGCTGCCCGCATGGGATCTGGAAAGTCATCTGAAATGGATGGATGAGGCAGGGATCCGTCAGTCGATTTTGACACTGGCTGCGCCTCATCCCTATTTCGGGGATGCTGCCGAAAGCGCAAGCATCATTCGCAAAGAGAACGAAGCTGCGGCAAAGATACGCGACCTGTATCCGGAGCGGTTTAAGTTCTGTGCGGCCTTGCCGCTTCCGGATGTCGAGAAGGCCATTCAGGAGGCGGAATATGCGCTTGATGTATTGAAGGCCGATTGTATCAAGCTTGCCTCGAACAGCCGCGGGCAATATCTGGGCGCTGCGGAGCTCGATCCGCTGATGGCTGTGCTCGACAAGCGCAATGTCGTGATCATCCTTCACCCTCACAAGCCTGAGCCGTACAATGACGCTGTGATGCAGCAGACGCCGCTTGCGATGCAGGAATATCTCGCGGAAACGACGCGCGCGGTTGCGAACATGATCACGCGCGATGTCCTTGCGCGCTATGAGAATGTGAAGATCGTCGTGCCGCATTGCGGCGCTTATCTGCCGCTGGCTTTGCCGCGCATGAAGGCCATTCATCCTGTCGTGCAGAATGCTGGGATGGTCGAGGATATCCGCTGGGAAGAGAACCTTTCGAGGCTGTACTACGATCTGGCGGGTGCGGCATCTGTGCAGGCGATAAAGATGATGTTGAGCATCACAACGCCAGATCATATCTTGTATGGGTCTGATTATCCGTATGGGAAGCCAGGCGTGTTGAGCGCCAATTTGCAGAAGCTCAAGGCGGACATACAGCGAGACGGCGAACTGGCGCCATATCTGGATGATTTTTTGTATAAAAATGCCAGGAAGCTGCTTTTTGGTCAGGCGGATGCAGACCGGATGATCATACGGTTGGCGGAAATCGAGGTATATCCTCAGTATCTCAGCGCATATCTCGAAGCGGCTCAGCGCATCAGTACGGCATCGGTCAGAAAAGAGCCTGGCGTCATCAGCCTGATTCCGATGCAGCTCAAAGAGAATCCCAACAAGATACGCATTTTGGAGATATATGCCGATCAGGCAGCTTATCAGCATCATATCTCGACAGAGCACTTTAAGACGTATAAGCAGGGGACTTTGCACATGGTCAAAGACCTGAAGCTCATCGACACCAGGGCGCTCAATCCTTCAGTATTGCCTGAGATTTTGAAAAAATAAGGAAGTATATACAAGAACATGAGGTCTGATATGGAGCTGGAGACATTTTTGAAGATCATGGACAGCGGGGAACGCGTGGTTGCAGGATCTGAGGTGCATCAGAAGATGTGTGAGCTTTCGCAGGAAGCGCTTCAGATCACCATGCAGATAAACAGTCAGTACCATTCGCCTGAAGCGTTGCATGAACTCATGTGCAGGCTGACTTCGAGAGCATTGGATGAGAGTTTCCGGCTATTTCCGCCATTTTATACGGATTGCGGTAAAAATCTTAAGATTGGAAAAAATGTCTTCATCAATGCCTGCTGCCAGTTTCAGGATCAGGGCGGGATTGAGATCGGGGATGGTTCGCTGATCGGGCATCATGTGGTGATGGCGACCTTGAATCATGTTCAAAACCCGGAAAAGCGCGGGGACATGTATCCCAAGCCTATTCGTATCGGGAAGAATGTATGGGTGAGTGCGAATGTCACGATTTTGCCTGGAGTCACCATCGGGGATGGGGCAATTATCGCGGCTGGTGCGGTCGTGACGAAGGATGTGCCTGAAAATGCGATTGTCGGTGGCGTGCCGGCGCATTTGATCAGGACTGTAGATTTTGACCGTTGAGGCGCAAAGGGGGGGGGGCACTGTGGATATGAGATACGAGGCAGCAGGCAATAGAAGGCAGGCCAGTGGTGCGCATGAATGACAGATAAGGCCGCCGCCGATGCCTCCAGATGTGAGGCCGCCCGCGTATGCGCGCAGACCGGAGGTCGAGCACATAGCGGGCGGCTGAAGGCCGTATGCGCCGTGGCGCATAGGCCGTATGCGGAGCGTATCTGCCGCAGGCAGATAGCGCTCTCCGTATATAATAATGATGTGTGCGTCAGGGCTAGTTCACGCGGACGCCGTTGACGGGGACGATGATGGAGACTTTGCGTTCCCCGAAGGAGACGCCGGTGGTGGGGTCATAGACGTCGATATAGGCGGTGAAGACCTGTGCTTCTTTTTTGGGTGCGACGCAGTTGTCGTTCTGCGCGATGACCGTGAAGTGAAGCTCGGCGCCTTTACGCGTGATGCTGGATGTGCCCGGTGCGAAGTTTTTGAAGCCGTTGTTGTAGTCCGAGCCATTGACGGCGGTCGGGATGGCGACGGGGTTGCAGCTCTTTTCGGGCTCGATGGGGGGCGCGACGTAAGAGGTTGCGACGACCTTTTTGATGAAGCATGAGGTATCGATGTCCGTGCCCGGGATGGCTTCGCCCCGGATGCGCGTGGCGACTTCGTAAGTGCCGTACTTGACGAGCGCGTCGACGCCTCTGACGAGCGTGGAGGAGACGTCAGACATGGCTGTCTGGTAAGTGAGCACGCATTTGGGCTCTCCATTGATCATGACGGGGTCGGCAGTTTTGGTGCCGAGGCAGCATTTGTTTGCGCCGCAGGCGTCATCGAATGCGCAAGCGGGGACGATGGCGTTTGATTCGCGCGACCAGATGGTCATCTGGCTGAGCTCGTCGGCGTGGTAGTCGCCGTCTGCGGAAGGCGCGGAGAGCGTGATGACGCGGATGCCCTTGTTTTTGAGCTCGGGGACGAGGTCTTGCGTGTAATGCGGGTCTCTGACCGTGGACGTGTAGGTGAAGTTGGGCGGATAGAAGGCTGGGAGATAGTTGTTGTCGGCCTTGTCATGCGAATAGACGTCGGTGGTATGAATGACGATGGGGAGGGAGTCGGTTCTGAAATCGACGCCGCCCCATGTGTTCGGGGCGTTTGTGCGCGAGGGGACGGAGCCGCCGTTCCATGTGACGGTCTTTTTCTGGACGTAGCCGTTGTCGATGACGAACCACTGGTTTGCGACGGAGCCGGCGGACCAGGACACGCCGCTGCCTGTGGCGATCTGATAGAGCGATTCGGCGCCGCTTTCGGGGCCGTCGGCGCCATGGCGGATCGTGAAGAGCGGGTTGCGCGTGTAGTTGGTGACGGTGCTTGCGTCTGTGGAGACTGCGCCAAGGAGCCTGAAGGGCAGGTCGTTGTAGGATGCGATGCCGCATTCGGCGTAGACGGTGTATGGCCCGGCGTTGTTGATCATGTATGTGTCGGGGAGCTTGCAGTCGCCGATCGGGAAGTCGTCGAAGTTTGTGAGCGCGAAGCCGCTGTCCTCGACCATGCTCCGGACGCGCGAGATGATGTTGCCGATGTTCGTCTTGATGTTGTTGATCGCGGTCTCCATCGAGCCCGTGGTGTCGACGTTGAAGACGAGGTCGAGCTTTTTGACGCTGGGCGTGAAGAGGAGGTCGTCGTCTTTCTGCGAGCCGCCGTAAGGAAGCTCGAAGTAGAACTCGAAGACATCCTTGACGCCGAGGCCGGGGTTGCAGACGAGGTCTGAGACAGAGGAGATGGCGCTGCCGTTGAGCAGCCCGTGGGAGAGGGCGTATTGGGCGGCGATATATTCCGCGCCGTCGGGATAGCCGTCGTTGTCGACATCCGGGTTCATGCTGCCGGAGACGCCGTTGCAGGTGATCTCGAACTGGTCGAGGAGCGCGTCGCCGTCGCAGTCGGCGGATTTGAAGCAGTAGACGGTGCTGTTCGAGGCATCGATGAATGAAATCGGGGAGCCGTCAGGATTGAGCTCGTCTTTGTCGGGGGTGCCGTCGTTGTCGCTGTCTTCGTCGTATCTGTCGAGGATGCCGTCGTTATCGCTGTCATCAGCGCCTTCGAGCGAATCGGGGATGGTGTCGTTGTCGGAGTCGGTGTCCATGTAGTCGGGGATGGTGTCGCCGTCGCTGTCCCAGGGTTCGTCCGGGGTGCCCGGCTGGCACCAGACCTGCCCGCATCTGCGTCCGGGGTGCTGCGCGCTTGTGCCCGCGAGCGCGTAAAGGCCCTCGATCTCGAGGATGTCCGGGGCGCCGTCGCCATCGTTGTCCGGATCGATATAATCGGGGATGGTGTCGCCGTTGGTATCGACTGGCGTCCGGGGATCTGGGCCGGATTCCGCAGAATCGGGAATGCCGTTGTCGTCCGAATCGGTGTCGAGGAAATCATAGATGAGGTCGAAGTCGGAATCGGCGGGGATTCTGGTCGAGCTCAGGTTCGCTTCGACGGCATCGGGGATGGTGTCGCCATCGCTGTCTTCGTCGCGGCAGTTGGGGATGGTGTCGCCGTCGGTGTCTTCATCGCATCTGTCGTAGTAGTCGATGATGGTGTCGCCGTCGGTGTCGCTGTCGTCCCAATGCGGCTGGCTAGGCTGCTGAGGTGTGCCTGGACCGCTTGGATCCGCCGGGTCGTTGTGGTCTTGCGGGAACTGCGGATCGCTGGGGTCTGTCGTGCTCGTGATGACGCATCTGCCAGCACGGCAGACTTTGGGGCTGGCGCAGTCGGTGTCATTCGAACATTCTGCTTTGTTGATGACAGCGTTCTCATCATCCGAGCATGCTGAAAAAACTGCGGGGAAAGCGAGTGCTGCCATGGCGATATATAGGGAAATCGAGCGCTGTTTTGGTCTCATCGGGTAATCTCCTGAGCGTGGACGCGTCCTTGGGGGCCGGTCATTATAAAACGGGGGGTATCATATAGATAAAAGGCGCCGGTCTCAAGGTTTGAGGACGGAATTTAGTTGTCAGTTGTCAGTTGTCAGTTGTCAGTTGTCAGTTGTCAGTTGTCAGTTGTCAGTTGTCAGTGGTCAGTGGGCATGAGAGAGCTTATGGCTTGGGTCTGTTCTGCATCCGTGGATATTAAATGTAGCGCTGTCGCACGCTGAAAGCGTGCCAGAGTACAGCCCGGGGTAAACCCGCAGGGGGAACCCCGGGTATAAGAAATGCCCCGAAAAATTGCACAGGCAAGCGATTACCATGGTGCATGAGGGGTCCGAAAAGATTCAACAGCGAGGTTCATCGCTGCAGGAGGGGTCCGAAAAGATTCGACAGCGAGGTTCATCGCTGCAGGAGGGGTCCGAAAAGATTCGACAGCGAGGTTCATCGCTGCAGGAGGGCATGGATGCGGAAGTGGCGCGACACGTATGCGCGGAGCCAGGACGCGGGCGCGGCCTGGGGAGCACATAGGGGCGCGCGCGCCGGCGTATGCGCAGCATAGCCGGCGGTACAGGGGCGGCGTATGCGCAGCATAGCCGGCGATTCTGGAAAAAATGTGTTCAGGATTGTGAGTGCCCAAAAATCTTGAAAACGCAATAGTTACGGCGTAGAAGATGCGGGTTTTGTTCGAGGGCGGAAGTCCCGGGAGGAGATGATGCAATCTGGATTGATACAGAAACTGAGTCCGGCGCTGAAGGGCGCGCAGAGGCGCCAGCTGCGGGGCCTTGCGCACAGCCTGAAGCCTGTCGTGCAGGTGGGGCAGCAGGGCGTGACAGAGATGGTGATCCGTCAGCTGGAGACGGCGCTTTATGATCATGAGCTCGTGAAAGTGAAGATCAACAACACGTTTGACGGGGAGATCGAGGATGCAGCGAGCGCGCTGGCGGAAGGGACCGGGAGCGCGTGCGTGCAGCAGATCGGCCATATTCTGGTGTATTACAAGGCGAATCCGGACAAGCCTGTGATCGAGCTGATCCGCGCGGGGGACTAGGCCATGCTGAGGATCTGTGTCGACGAGCGCTGGCCGAATGCGCGCCAGGTGGCGCGGGTTGCGGACATCATACGCGAGGGCGGTCTGGTCGTGTATCCGACGGATACGATTTACGGCCTCGGGTGCGACATGATGCAGAAGAAGTCCGTCGAGCGCGTGTATCAGATGAAGGGGAAGGACCGGAAGCATCCGCTGTCGTTCATCTGCCCGGACCTGAAGAATATCGCGCGTTATGCGGTGGTGTCGAACATCGCGTACCGCCTGATGAAGCGCATCCTTCCCGGCGCGTACACGATCATTTTGCCGGCGTCCCGCGAGGTGCCCCGGCTGATGATCAGCAAGTCGGTGACGGTGGGTATCCGGGTGCCGGATCATCCTGTGACGCGGATGCTGGCGGAAACGCTGGACAATCCGATCATCACGACATCGGTGCCTTCGCCTGAGAACGTGCAGTTCAGCGATCCTGAGGAGATCGCTCGCCGGCTTCCGTTCCTGGATGCGATTATTGATTGCGGCCTGATCGCGCCGGAGCCGTCGACCGTGATCGACATGACGGAGGATGTGCCTCGTCTGGTCCGTCTCGGCAAAGGGCCGGTGGATGCGATTCCTGATCTGGTCGTGGAGGAATCTTGAAAATCAGCCGGGGGCGTCCCCCCGCGCGTCTATGGCCTGCGGCCATACGCCGCTCCCCCCGCGCGTCTATGGCCTGCGGCCATACGTCGCTCCCCCCGCGCGTCTATGGCCTGCGGCCATACGTCGCTCCCCCCGCGCGTCTATGGCCTGCGGCCATACGCCGCGCCATTCTATTGGGCTGCGTTCAACGTCTGTGGATATGAGATACCTGGCAGTGGGCAGTAGTGAGCATGATCGAGGCTATGGCTTTTATGCAGGGAGACCTGCGCTGCTCGATTGCGGCTGCTGGGAAGACATGCGGTTTTTGCCATATCCACGCCTGCTGAACAGAGCCATTTGTTAAAGGGTTGCAGAAGCGATGGCGAAAATTCTTCTGGTAGAAGATGAAGTCAATGTTCTGGATATGACGCGGATGATGCTGGCGCGTGCGGGGCACGAGGTCGTGGGCGTGCAGTCCGGACGTGAGGCGTTGGCGGTTCTGGAGGCGGAGGGGGGCTCGGTGAGCTTTGATGTCGTGCTGACGGACTACCGCCTGAACGACCTGACGGGTCTGGACGTGCTGCATGCGGCGCGCAGGAGGGACAGGAGCGTTCAGGTGCTTCTGGTGACGGCGTATGCGACGACGCAGACGGCAGTGGAAGCGATGCGCGACGGCGCGTTCGACTATATCGAGAAGCCGTTCAAGCGTGCGGATCTGCTCGCGCTGATCGAGAAAGCGAGCGCGCGGCGGCAGGCGACGCGCAGCCCTGCGCAGTCGGCGGCGCTGCCTGATTTTATCGCGCAGTCGGAGGGGATGAAGGCGGTCCTGGACATGGTGTCGCGCGTGGCGCCGACACGCGCGAACATCCTGATCACGGGCGAATCTGGGACAGGGAAGGAAGTTGTCGCGCGCGCGATTCATCGCATGAGCGGGATGCGCGGTTTGTTCGTGCCTGTCAACTGCGGCGCGATTCCCGAGAACCTGATCGAGAGCGAGTTTTTCGGGTATGTGAAGGGCGCGTTCACCGGCGCGACGCATGACCATGCGGGCATGTTCCAGGCCGCCTCGGGCGGCTCGCTGTTCCTCGACGAGATCGGGGAGCTGCCGATGGCGATGCAGGTCAAGCTCCTGCGCGCGATTCAGGAAAAGCGGATTCAGCCCGTGGGAAGCACCCGTGAGGTGCCCGTGTCCGTGAGGATACTTGCGGCGACGAACCGGGAGCTTCGCGAAGAGGTCGATCAGCGCCGTTTCCGCGAGGATCTGTTCTTCCGGCTCAATGTGATACAGATCGCGATACCCGCGCTTCGCGAGAGACGCGAGGATATCCCGCATCTGATCAGCTATTTCCTGGGGAAATTCAATGCGGAGCTTGGCAAGTCCGTGTCGGGCGTGTCGCGCCAGGTGATGGATATCCTGATGTCGCATGATTACCGTGGGAACGTGCGAGAGCTTGAGAATATCATGGAACATGCCGTGACGCTCGAGCGCGGGGAGGAGATCGGGTTTGATTCGCTGCCGGCATATCTGAAGAACAGCGTGTCGAGCGGGGTGATGTGCGGGTCTGAGCTGTCAGAAGGGCGTGGTGTATCTGGGGCAGACGAGGGACGCATCGCAGTGCCGTCTGAGCCGCGCGAGGGACGCAGCGCAGTGCCGTCTGAGCCGCGCGGCGCGGACGGCAGGCGTTCCGGGGAACGCGGGGCTGTGCCGCGCGTTTTGCCGGAGGCATTGCCCGAGGCGGAAGTTTCGCTGGGGGAAGGGATCGCGCTGGAGGGCGTTGTGGAGGATCTCGAGCGCCGCCTGATCGAGCAGTCGCTGGCGAAGGCAAACGGCAACAAGACAGAGGCTGCGCGTCTGCTGGGGATTTCCTTCAGGAGCCTGCGCTATCGCCTGAAAAAATACGGCTATGAGTGAGCGTATCAGGGGCGGTGTTGTGATTTATATATGTTATATGTATATCCTTGACGCAGAGAGTGGTTTTTATTCATTTGTTTAATATGGATATGATTTTTGTATCCGATATAAAAAATATTAGCCATCGTACCCCAAATAAGGCAATTTGAGCGGCCAGAGAATAGCGGTCGGGATGTTCCGGACATGGATCTTGCGCAAGCGCTGCGGTTCGTGTCAGAGAAAATGCATAATCGGACTTGCGCGGAGGGTCTATGTGCCTGAGCGGATGTGCGGATTGACAAGCGCCTGAACCGGTTATCCAGCAATGATATCAAAGTGAAGGGGATATGCGGCCGTTCGTCGCGGATGGCCGGGATAAATCAGTGAGGCCGGGCAAGCGTGATTGTCCGGTCATTTAGGGAATGTTTCAATTTTCCATGGAGGAAAGATATGGAACGAGAAACGAGGCGGCGCCTTGCGTTGGTATGTTGTGCGGCGGCAGCGTTTGCGTTTTCGGGGTGCGGGGATTCCGAATCTCCGACTTCGACGGCGGACAACTGTGCCAAATGCGGCGCGGATCAGGTATGCGAAGATGGTGTCTGCAAGGACAAGCCAGTGGAAGATCCGTGTTCGAAGTGTACAGCGGATGAAGTCTGCCATGATGGTGTCTGCGAGCCCAAGCCAGCGGAAGATCCGTGTTCGAAATGCACGGACAAGCAGGAGTGCGTGGACAAGGTCTGCGTGGATATCGATCTTTGCGGCGGCCAGAAATGCGGCGCTAACCAGAAGTGCGTGGACGATGTGTGCCGCGATCTTTGCGGCTCGGACGTGTGCGCGGACGGCAAGGTCTGCGATGACGGGGAGTGCGTGGAGCCTGAGCAGCCGTATGATCCGTGCTCGGAATGCACGGACAAGCAGGAGTGCGTCAGCAATGTGTGCGTGGATATCGATCCGTGCGCGAACAAGACCTGTCAGGACGGCTATCGCTGCGACCGTGAGAAAGACGGGGAATGCGTGAAGATCGATCCATGCGAGACGGTGACCTGCGGCGACGCGCAGACATGCATCAACGCGAAGTGCTATGATGATGCGTGCCTTGAGGACGGCGTCGTGAAAGACTGCGGTCCGGACAAGGTATGCTCGAAAGGGGAGTGCGTTCAGAGCGGCTGCGTGGACGATCAGGGCAACCGGATGGTCTGCGACGAAGGCTGGGAATGCATTTCGCTGGCATGTGATGCTGCGGATCCCAAATGCAGGAATGGCTATAAGGGGCAGTGCTTTGAGACCGTCTGCATTGATTATTTCTGCGACGAAGGCCGTTCGTGCAAGGGCGGCAAGTGCGTGGACAATGAGTGCCTCGACATCACGTGTGATGAAGGGATGGTCTGTTCGAAGGGTGACTGCACATACGAGATCTGCCTTGAGAAGGATCCGTGCCTGACGGGGCGTTCGTGCAATGCGGAAGGTGTGTGCGAGTTTGATGTCGCGCCTGCGATCAGCATCGATGATGCGGAGGACAAGACAACGGATGAGGCCGGCGATACGGCGACGCTCGTGCTCCACCTCAACAATATGCCGACAGCCGATGTGACGCTGACCTGCGAGGCCGTGACTGAAAGCCAGAACAAAGAAGTGGACATCGCCTGCGGGGAGATCGTCATCAATGGCGACAACTGGCAGACACCGCAGGAAATCGTTGTGACCGGTGTCGATGATTATGTGAAAGACGGCGACCAGATTTATAAGGTCAAGATCACGACAGTATCTGAGGATGCGGACTTTAACGGTCTTGAAGTGGAATCCTTTGAGCTGACGAACCTCGACAAGACGGCGCCGGGTTTTGTGTTCTCCGAAACAGCGCTGACGACGTTTGAGGATCAGGAACAGCCGGCGGCGAAGTTTACGGTCTTCCTTTCGTCGATTCCAGCCTCGGATGTGAGCCTGACGCTGAATTCCTCCAACCAGGCGGAAGGCGTGGTCACCCCGACGACGCTCAAGTTTACGAAAGAGAACTGGAATGTTCCTCAGGAAGTGAGCGTGCAGGGGCAGGATGATGATGTTCGCGATGGTTCCGTGAACTACACGATCTTCTTCAGCCCGTCCGAATCGAATGATGAGGATTACAACGGCTTCCAGCCCAAGCCGATCAAGGTCACGAATGTCGATAACGATGTCGCGGGTATCGCGATCACGACGGATGACGAGTTTGTCGTGACGGAAGGCCAGACGACGAATATCCCCGTGAGGTTGAATACTCAGCCGAAGAGTGACGTCAAGGTCAAGATCGAGGTTTCGAACAAGGAAGCCAGGGCAGACGTCGAGGAAGTCGTCCTGACGACAGAGAACTGGAAACAGGGCGTGATCGTGCATGTTTCCGGCACGCAGGATGAAGTGATCGATGGCGACAAGCCGATTGACGTGACGTTTACGGTGTCTTCGGAGGATGAGGACTACAATTCAATCGAGCCGATCAAGATTTCTGGCATCGTGAAAGATGCGGATACGGCTGAAGTCTTTGTGGCGATGGGCGATGCGCCGATCGTGAAAGAAGGCAGCGGCGATTTCGTGACGATGAGCCTGACGCTGTCGTCCAAGCCGACCGGCAAGGTGGATATCGCCATTGCTGTGACGGACAGCACTGAGCTGAAAGCCTCGAAGAAGACGATCTCGTTCAACACGAATTCGTGGAACAGCCCGCAGGATCTGCTGATCAGCCCGGTCGATGACGAGATTGTCGATGGCAATGTCAAGTCCAAGGTGACGCTGACGCTGACCTCTTCAGATAAGAATTTCAACGGCAAGGTTCAGGAAATCGAGTACACGACGCTTGATGACGATGTCGCAGGCTTTGTGATTACTTCGAATTCGGCCTCATTCCCTGAGAACAGCGGTTCTCAGGTGTCGATGGGTGTCCGCCTGTTGTCGCAGCCGACGGCGAATGTGACGGTGAACGTGACATCTTCGGATGCGAGCGAGCTTACGATTGCCAGCGGCAGTTCGCTGACGTTTACGAAGGACAACTGGAACAAAGAGCAGACAGTGAGCGTGAAGGTTGTCGATGACAACATTGCCGATGGCACGCAGACGGCGTATGCGATCTTTACAGCGGCATCTACCGATCCGAATTTCAATGGCATCAAGGCCAATTCGGCGACCTATACGATCATCGACAATGAAGCGCCGTCGGTTGTTCTGGCGATTGATGTCCCGACAGTGGGCTTGGGCGATCCGAAGACGACTGCGAAGGTGTCTTTGGGCGTTGCGCCGATTTCGGATGTCACGGTGACGATGGCGACGACGGATGCGAAGACGACGAGCTTCAGTCCTGCGACGCTGAAGTTTACGAAAGACAACTGGAGCCAGGTCCAGAATGTGACGATCAACGTTGACTTTGAGGCGATTGCGGCAGCGTCCGCAGCGGCAACGATTTCCGCGAAAGCCACGGCGAGCAATAGCTATAATAATATTGAGAGTAACAAGGTTGCGCTCAATATGATCAAGGTGCCGGAAGTCCAGAACTTTACCTACACGGGCAATGTCCAGACGGCGCTTTTGCCGAAGGGCAAATATCAGCTCGAAGTCTGGGGCGCCGAAGGCGGCACATATCGCGCGGGTTATCCCGGCGGCAAGGGCGGTTATGCAGTCGGTACATTCAATGTCGCGAATACGACGACGGTCTATATCGTTGTCGGCGGCACGGCAGCAACGTCTGCTGGCGGTTATAACGGCGGCGGTGCATCCGTGAGCGGCCGTGGCGGCGGCGGCGCGACGCATATCGCGACGGCGACTGGCCTGCTGAAAGATTTGTCGAGCAAGCAGTCATCCGTTCTGATCGTCGGTGGTGCCGGCGGCGGCGGTGCTGGTGTTGCTGGATATGCAGGTGCTGGCGGCGGTCTGACTGGTGGCGATGGTTATGATTCGCACAGCAGCGGATATTCCAAAGGCGGCACGCAGAGCAGCGGCGGTGCTGGTGCTTCAGGACATAGTTCTAACGGCTACGCCGGTGGATTTGGTTACGGCGGTGGCGGTAGCGGCGAAGCTGCCGGCGGCGGCGGTGCCGGTTGGTATGGCGGTGGCGGTTCAGGCTACTGCGGTGCTGCGGAAGACGAAGGCGGCGGCGGCGGCGGCTCGTCCTATATGTCGAACACACTGACCAATACGAAGACAATCGCGGGTTCCGCTTCGTTGCCCGCACCTCAGGGCGGCAATGAGACCGGTCATGCCGGCAACGGCTATGCCCGTATCACGCTCGTGAAATAAACTGCTCAGGCTGCCATGAGGCAGCCTTCGGGCTGATGGCCGCTGTATGGTGACATGCAGCGGCTTTTTTTTGTCTGTGAGTATTCAGAACTTATGATGATGGTTTATAGGCAATAGGCAGGAGTGAGCATGATCAAGGCTATAGTTTTTATGCGGAGAGACTGTCGTTGCTCGATTGCGAGTGCTGATGATACATGCATTTTGCCATATCCATGCTTGGTGAACAGAGCCCTGAGGAAAGTCTGAATTAATTGGCACCTGACTCCAGCCCCTTTCCCAAATGGGGGCAATGGGAGCGGATTTGCGCGATATCATGATTGAATATTATGCAATTGTTCAGGGTTTTCCTAAAAAAGCCGCCGGAAGGCGGCTTTTTTGTGCCTGTTGTCATGCCAGGCATGTATGTGTGGGCTGCGGGCTGCGTGATGAGCTTTGTGCGCATGAATCTGTATTTAGGCAATGTCTAAACGTGGAATATAAATATTATGTTTTTCACTTTTGGGTATTTTCTGAAGTTTAATGATTTGCTGTAATTTCGGCATGATCTGGTTCACGCGTGTGGATGTATGCATTTTGAGTGAAAGTGTGACTAAAAATTTCATTTATGGTGCGATTTGATTATTGAATTTGGAATAAAAGGGTGGCTGGCATGAATATAACTTTGTTTTTAATTAAAATTGCACTTCAGGCATATATGACTTGTTGGTGGAACTTATTTAATAGAAAATCTAATCTGATGATTTTGGTGGGGGTATGCGGGTTTCTGGATGTTTCGACTATTATTCAGTGTTTTGTGTGAAGCTCATTATATCGTCGCATGCGATCAGCAATAAGGAAAGTCTGATTAATTGGCCCCTAACCCCCGGCCCCTTTCCCCGATGGGGCAAGGGGAGCGGATTTGCGCGATATCATGATTGAGGATTATGCAATTGTTCAGAGTTTCCTTAAAGATATGTGCCGCACATCAAGTTGTAAAAATAATTTTAAGGGAGATATCGGTTTGAGGGGCGCATTTAGACTTGTTGTGGCTGTGTGCTGAAGGGCGGTCTGGTCTGTGTGATGCAGGGCGTTTGGGGATTTAAATATTTTATTAAGATATTGTATGAGCATTTTGTGAGGAACGCTTGTGGTGTCAATTGCTGGGGCATGTTTAGGATCGATGAGGGGGTAGTGGCGTATTTGCCCGATATGGGGCGTTTGCGCCATATCGGGCAAATAGACACGCAGGGGGAGTCTTCCCCCTTGCAAAAGAAGATAAATGGTGATTTTGGGGGAAGAAAGTTTGAAATGCGTGTGTTTTTTGCTTGATATATGTGCGAAAATATGTTGTAAAAACAGAGGAATTCTATGTTTAGTGTGATCTGAATGTGAGATCGCACATCATTAGGAGGAAAAATGAACGAGATTTCTAAGCGTCGTTTGATTGCAGCGTGTTGTGCTGCAATGGCGATATCATTTTCGGCCTGCAGCAATGATTCGGATGTGACATCAGAGAAAGATCCGTGCGCATCGTGCGGTGCTGACCAGACCTGCGAAAATGGGGCGTGCGTGGACAAGCCTTCGGTGGATCCGTGCGCATCGTGCGGTGCTGACCAGACCTGCGAAAATGGGACGTGCGTGGACAAGCCTTCGGTGGATCCGTGCGCATCGTGC
>JAFUEE010000037.1 GCA_017464085.1 Pseudomonadota bacterium | reverse complement strand
CAGCCAGCTTCAGCGCTGCAGGAAGGGTCCGAAAAAATTCGACAGCCAGCTTCAGCGCTGCGGGAAGGGTCCGAAAAAATTCGACAGCCAGTTTCAGCGCTGCAGGAAGGGTCCGAAAAAATTCGACAGCCAGTTTCAGCGCTGCAGGAAGGGTCCGACAAAATTCGACAGCCAGCTTCAGCGGTGCAGGAAGGGTCCGAAAAAATTCGACAGCCAGCTTCAGCGGTGCAGGAAGGGTCTGAAAAAATTCGACAGTCAGCTTCAGCGGTGCAGGAAGGGTCTGAAAAAATTCGACAGCCAGCTTCAGCGCTGCAGGAAGGGTCCGAAAAAATTCGACAGCCAGCTTCAGCGCTGCAGGAAGGGTCCGAAAAAATTCAATGGGCTGAATCAGCGGTGAATCAGGGGAATGAAAACGCTCGGAGCGGAGATTCATCGGTGAAGTTGTGGTCTGAGTGAATTCAGCGGAATCTTTCGGGTGCTGTGGTGAAACGGCGCGTATTGCGTGAGCAATAGCGCCGTGGGGGCAGGCGCGTATTGCGTGAGCAATAGCGCCGAAGGGGGCCGCCGCCCCCCATCACAAAAAATGCCCTGAGAAATCAGACTTTGTAGCCGACGGCATTTCGCGCGCGGTTGAGCACTTCATCCATTTTGACGCGTGCGCGTGCGGCGCCGTCGCGGAGGACATCTTCGAGCGTGTCGGGATGCGCCATATAGTCTTCGTAAACTTTGCGCGGCCCTTCTGTTTTGGCCATGAGGAGGTCATAGAGGGCGAGTTTTGCGTGGCCGTATCCGAAGCCAGGCGTGCGGTATTTGTCGGCCAGGTCTTCGCACTGCTCGGGTGTCGCGAACAGCTTGTAGAGCTTGTAGACGTTGCAGTTCTCGTAATCTTTGGGCTGATCGATGGGGGTGGAATCGGTCACGATGCTCATGATCTGCTTTCTGAGCTGTTTTGGGGTGTACATCAGGTTGATCGTGTTGCCATAAGACTTGGACATCTTGCGTCCGTCGAGGCCGGGGATTGTCGCGACGCGCTCGTTGAATTTCGCAGTCGGCAGATGGAACGTCTCCCCGAATGCGAAGTTGAAGCGCTCGGCCATGTCGCGCGTCATTTCGACATGCTGCACCTGATCTTTGCCGACCGGGACGATATCCGAATCGTGGATCAGGATATCAGCGGCCATGAGCACCGGATAGGCGAAGAGGCCGTGGACTTCTTCGCCGGAGGTGCCGCGGTCTTTGGCGGCTTTCCAGGCATGCGCGCGCTCGAGAAGGCCCATGTTCGTCACGCAGCTGAGGATCCACGCGAGCTCGCAGACCTGCGGCAGGTCGGACTGTCGATAGAAGATGCACTTTTGTGGATCAAGCCCGAAAGCGAGGAAATAGGCCGCGATGCCGTGCGAATACTCGCGCATCTTGGCGGCATCATGGACTGTCGTCATCGCGTGATAGTCCGCGATGAAATAGCGGCAGTCGTACTGGTCCTGAAGAGCGATGGCAGGTTCGATCATGCCGAGGTGGTTGCCGATATGTGGCGTGGAAGTCGGTTTGATTCCGCTGAGTGAGATCATGTCTGGATCCTTGTATGGTTAAAAGTCGTTGTCGAACATGAGATTTTCAATGACATTCGGTATCTCGTCGGGCACATATCGCACGAGGTCGAGGAATTCCGTGAGGAATTTCATGGTCTGCCTCGGGTTTGCGAGCTGTCCTTGCTGCGTGAGCGCGTTGACGACATCGGAGAGCGGGCCTGTGATGCCTTCCGGGATGTCGGCTTCCGGGTAGGCGCAGCGGTAGAGCGACACGAGATGTTCGGTCATCTGGAGGTAATCGGGGGCGGTCAGCTCGTTGAGATAGCAGATGAACTGGGGCGGCAAGGCGTCCTGAAGCACGCGGATTCCGTCGGAGTTCGGCGTCATGGCAAAGACGAGATAGAGCCCCGGGGAGTCCGAATAGCGCGTCGGCAGTTCGCGCTGGATGCCGTATCCGCCGACGAGGAGCTCGTTGTCCGAGCACGGCAGACAGTCCTGGTCGTTCGCGCTGACAGAGTGGCACCACGCCTGAAAGAGCGATTTGGCATACGTGCGGTTCTGATTGGAGAGCAGCGAGTAGAACTCGGCCTCGTCGATGACGATGACCAGGCCGGTATACCCCACGTCTTTCGCCAGCTGCGAGATGCCGTTGAGGATATAGCCGTAAATCTTTGCCCAGGGGCGGTAGTCGAGGAGCGAATAGATCTTCGGGAAACGCCCGTGGATCATGTTGAGCTCGTCGTTGATATCCTGGTTAGACTGTGTCGGATGTCCTTCGATCCAGTCGATGAGCAGATGCTTTGCCTGGCGCGCCCAGATTTTGGGGTCACCGAGATAAGCCGGGATTTTGATGTGATCCGGGTCGTTGAGCGCGCGCGTGTAAGCGAGCGCCGGTGTGAGGTAGAGGTGTAGTCCCTGCGTGAGCTGTTCGCGGACAGAGCGCGAGACGCCGCGCGTCTTGTCTGTTTTGACCAGATATTTCTTGAGGACATCCTCGTTCTGCACAGCTTTGTCGAGCAGCGGCTGGAGGCCTTCGAGCACGTCGGGCCTGTCTGGATAGATCAGGTTCCGCATGACGGCATGATAGATGCGCTTGGGCTGCGAAGGGGAGAGGTCCGAATGGTCGAGGGTGACTTTGGAAACGAGAAAATTCTGCTTGAGTGCGATCTGTTCGATGAGCTCCAGCATGTGTGATTTGCCGTGGCCGTAGTCGCCTAAGAACGCTCTCCGCGCGCCGGCTTCCCTGCACTGCACCAGATCCTGGCGCACGATGTCGATTTCGATATCTCGCCCGACCGTTGATTCTTCGAGGTCAGTTGCCGGCACGACGCCGAGACGCATCGCTTCGAGTGTCAGGGCTGCATGGAGTTTTGGATCATTATGTCGAATGTCGTCAGACATGATCTGTTTACCTGAGTCTGGAGTGTCTTTTGTCTGCTTTTCATGGACGGGGGGAAGTGTCCCCCCGCGCGTCTATTGCCCGGTGGCAATACGACGCTCCCCCCTCTGCCGCTGTGCCGGAAGCTTAAAAGTCGTCGAACTCGTCTTCGGCTTCTTCGGCCTCCGTGAGCGTCTGCTGTCCGGACCAGAGGAGTTCCTTTGCGCGTTCGTCGGTGAGTTCGGATTCGCCGTCCGCGAGCTCGGCATAGAGGAAGTCGACCCATGTTTTGACGAAGAGCCTCCGGTGGTTGACTTCGAAGCATGATTCCGCGCAGGCGCGAGCGAGCGCGGCGGCATTCTGAGCCTGGAGCATGTCGTTGAAGGCGACATCGCGGGCGTCTTCAAACACCGAGACGAGCCGCGTGCCGAGTTCGGTGAGCAGAGCTTCAGGCGCGAGATCGAGCTTTTCGAGGTCGATGAGGACGGCCTGCGGGCTGCGGGCGCTCAGGGGCACCGGGGATTTGAGGCGCTGATAGAGTGCCGGATAATCGGGGACGACCGTGCGCATGAACTCGGGGGGCACGGCATACATGAAGAGGGTGTGCGGCAGCTGATGGCGGCCGCAGAGGTCGACGACTTGTCGGAGGTTGTCGCCGATGATATGCGAGCGTTTCGCGCTGACGGACAGGTTGCGGTCCACTTCGTCGAAGAGCAGCACGGTGCCGGGGAGTCCGAGCGCCACGATCATCTGCAGCAGGCTGCGCATCATCGTGAAGCCGTTTGCCTTTGAAATCTGCTCATAGACGCCGCATTCCTTGAGCTCTGGCACCGTGATATTTTCGCCCAGAAGCCAGGCTTCGAGCATCTGTTCGCGGTTGTAGTTGTTCTGGAGACATGCAAGCGCGAACTGGACGATCGCCTGACGGCAGGAGTGGCTTTCGCACCATGCACGCGAAAGCTTTGTCATGATCCAGCGGGTCACTTCAGCCTGCGGGTCGCTTCCGGTCGCTTCTTCGAGCTTGCTGTCGATGACGCGGCGGATCACGTTGCAGATGCCGAGCTGAGGTTCGTCAAGGATCGACTCGGGCTTGAGCATGAGGTGGCTCGCGACGTTCTGATAGACTTTGAGCGCGTCGTCATAAGGGCATTCAGCCGGAGAGAGTTCGACGTTTGACGAGACAAAGCCGTATTTCCACGCCAGTTCGCGGACGCAGTGCAGAAAATGGGTTTTGCCGCCGCCGAAATAGCCCTGCACAAGTTTGAAGCTGGAGCCATGACGCAACAGGCTCTGAAAGTATTCGTGTTCGAGCACGTTCAGATAACTCTCGTTGCCGACATTGATCCGGTTGAGGCCGAACTCGGGCGGCTGTCCGCCTTCGCCTAAACGTTGGATGATGTGTGCAGCGATCAGTTTGTTCTCTTCGTTTGTTGCCATACTGCAGAACTCTCTTTGTTGGTTGGGGAGGCGATTTCTCAATGTACGCAAGCCGTTACATACGGCGAAACCGCAAGCCTTTGCATTTGCGGATTCCCATATCTGACAAGGGATTTCCCATGTCACGGCACGACGTATGCCCTGTAAGACGGATTACGCCTGTTTAAAACATATAGACAAGTAGTACTGACCCTCGAATGCGCCCATGGGGACGAACAGGACGTTTGCCTTGTTCCGGGTGCTTCCGCCTGTGGCAGTGCCGAGTTCGAGGCGGAAATTTTGGTGCTGCAGAAGTTTGTCACTTCGCAGTTTTTGAAGCTGATATGCGAGCAGGTAGCGCGGGAATGCGGCAGTTTTCTTGAGCGCGTTTGGCCAGAGCCACGCGAGCGGCGCGAGGAGTTCGACGATGTCGATGCGCGCGCCTGCCGGCAGGCCATTTTTGAGGAGCACCATGTCATAGCTCAATTTGCATACGTTCCAGAAAGACTGCGAGTCGATACGTGAAGCCCTGAAAGTGTCGACGAGTGCATGGTGCGCAGCGATGATTTCCTCTGGCGCAAGCGAGACGGTCTGAAGCGGCTCGTGCGCGTAAGTCCATACGGCTTTTGTCTGTTCAAAATGGACTTCAAGCGTCAGCGGATGCATGTAGATGACGAGCGGGCTGTCGGAGAGCACTTTGAGGTGTTCCGGCTTGTCGACGCCCTGGGAGAGTCCGTCCATCAGAGCCTGACGTGCATTCATCCGCATTTTGTGCAGTCGCGACTCCAAGGTTTTGATCATATCCAGCTGCTGCGCGCCGCATCCGTATATGGTCAGATCGCTGACCTTGAGGATTTCCAAGGCATCCGACACATAGTCCTGGCGTTCGAGGGCCTTAGGGGTATCGAGTTTTTCCAGTGCTTTGCAGAGGGCTTTGCCGTTTGTCAGCACGCTGTTGACTGATTTGGCTGCCGCCTGTATGGCGACGAGTAGTTCGCTTTCAGACTCAAACATTTTATTCAGCGGTTGCTCCGAGTTTAGGCTGTTTCCGGTCACAAAAACTATATCTGATAGAGATCAGGCGGCAGCGGTTATTCGTTGTCGTTTTCCTTGTCGTTGCCGATGGGTGCTTCGAGACGCGGGGAGTTGTTGCGCAGCACTTCGTAGGCGACTCGGTTGCTGTACTGTGCATTTCGCGAAAGCGAGGAATAGGTGAGGAATTCCAGCCCCTGAGCGTGTTTTTTGGAGTCGGGCACAGTTTCGGCGTGATAGCGCGTTGCGGCGACATCGTGCAGGAACGCCGCGAGCGCGGCATCGCCTGCGCCGCTTGTGTTGCAGAGTTTCTGCGGGCCGCCCAGATAGGGGTGGATATGCGTAAAAATGCGGATCGGGTTGTTGCAGTTTTTCCGGAGCAGCAGTCGGCTGTATTCATACTGATTATAATTTTCAATCGCGCCGCTGTGGAGGCCGTCGCGCGTGGCGCGCTTGACCGAATCATCGGTATAGCCGCACATCGTGAGGCCTTTTGCGCCTTCGGTGACGAGGACTGCATCGACGACATCGAGCAGGGCGTTTCCAGCGAGGAGCGGATCGGTATAGCCGGTCAGCGCCTCGGCTTCTTTTGCGTTCATTGCAGCGATGTTGACGTATTTTTTGAGCACGTCGAGAATTTCGTCGCGCATTCTGCGCACGAGCGCGCTCGTGCCCAGGCCGAATGCCACAGGCACGCCGGCCTCATGGGCGATTTCGAACATGCGCAGTGTGGCAGCCGCGATCGGACGGTCATGATTTGCGAGGCAGTAAACGCTCGAAGCCGCGACGCTCGCGTGGCGAATCACTTCCGGATCGATATCGTCCGCGCTGTAATTTCCGCTGATTCCCGGCGCGACAGCAAACGAACGCTCCCCATCGGGCGTGAAACACGTCACCGCAATGCCGACTTCGCCTGCAATCGGCACCAGATAGTCCAGATTGACTGCTTTCGGCGTCTGTGCCACATACGCAAATGCTGGCGTACCCGGCCGTATGATTTCTGGTATTGCGCCGAGCAAAATTGCAGGTTCCCCGGATAGATGCGTGTAATTGCACAAGGTGTTCGCGATTGTGCCGCCGGCAGCAAAGCGGACTTCAAGCCCAAGCTCTTTGACGCGCGCAAACAGGCGCGCAATCTCATCTGCTGAGAACTGAACGCTCTCTCCGAGCACAAGGCCCAGTTCGGAAAGAAGTTCCTGCGGGCAGCCGTGAATCTCTAAATCTACGAGAATTTCGTCAAGTCCGACAATATACCAAGGTTTATTTGCAGTCGTCGCGAGCAGTGTCGACTTCTTTTCGGTGACCGGAAAATAATATTTAGCCTTACGGATCCCGGGAAAACGCATAAAATCGTCCTTTTTGATACGGGTTCAGCGCACACTCCCCCCTGAGTGGCGGCGATAAGTAGCGCAAACAAAGCAGTAGTTTCAAGTAGATAAAATGCCTACATCATGTTATGATAAGACATCTATCCATGTGAAATCTTTCATGGCAAGACCTGAAAAACTCGGCTTTTTTGCGCGTGATTTGGGGGAAAATAAACCGAGCGCAACGCGTTTGGTGTTCATAAGTCTATACAAATAGACGATTTTATGGCGATCTTACCATACGTCATCTGCACGCCCGGGGAATTGTGGGTACAAAAAAAGCGCCCGAAGGCGCTTGGCTTTTTGGATTTTTGGAAGGGGGAAGTCTCCCCCTGCGCGGCTATGTGCTCACCAGAGAGACGTTCCACGGAGAACGTCTCCACTGTCTGCGCGCATACGCCGCTACCCCCTCGACAGCATCATAACGCGCAGTCATTGGTGAAGAGGCCGCCGTTTGCGCAGTAGCCCGGTGAAGCGACAGCAGCATTACCAGGAACTTCCGTGTGAGGAATCATAGCTTTGTTGGATGCATTCAGGTCCTGTGAGAGATTCATTGAAGTGCCTTTTGTGGCTTTTGCAGCAGTCAGATGTTCGCCTTCTTGAGCATTACACTCGACATAGAGTTCATATTCACCGCTTTGGGTAACGTTAGTTGTACTTGCCAGTTTAAATTCAAGCGTGCCTTCCGGAAGAGGAAGCGCGCCATCGGCGCAATTGTGGGCTACGATTACGCCTTTAGGAGAAAGTGCTCCGTTGAGTTTGGTGGAACTCTGTTTTTCGGCATCTGTGCGTTTTGCAACAAGTGAGCATGCATCAAGACTGATTTTGTTGGATGAGATGTTGACGGCCTCAATGAATTTGCATTCTTTGATGTTGTTGCCATTGATTGTGAAGAAAGATGTTGATGATTGAGTCGTATCTTCGGCGGCCATGAATTCATTAATCAAAATATCTTCGGCTTTGGCATCCACAACAGCCATGCCACTGCATTTGCCTTCAGTGCATTCGCCTGATTTGCAGTCTGTCGCGGCTGTGCAGGACTTGTTGTTTTCGCATTTGCCGCACATGGGGCCGCCGCAGTCGATATCGGATTCATCGCCGTCTTTCTGGCCGTTGCTGCATGCGTCTGCGCAGCCTTCGCTGAATTTTCCGCCGTTGGCGCAGTAGCCGGGGCTGTTCAAGAGTTTGAGCGAGGAAACGTCGTCATGCCAGGACAGCGTTGCGTTGGCGGTGTCTTTATCGGGATTTCTGTTCTGAGATTTGCCGTTGCCCGTGGCCAGTGCGGCGCGCGTGACTTCGCTTGCCTTTGCGCCGTCTTTTTCGAGCCAAAGCGTGTAGGCCGTTTTATTGGTCATGCCAATGGAGGCGATCATATTGGCGCCGTCACTCGGCATGGGAATGCTCGCCTCGGAGACGACAAAAACGCCATTTGCAGGGATAACGCCATTCAGGTCGATAGATGTGTCCGAATCTGCGCCGTCTTTTTTGAGTTTGATCTGAATGCCGTCCAGTGAGACGGCTTTGCTGTCGAGGTTGATAATCTCGATGAATTCTGTCTGTTTCGTGTCTGGCTGCGTTGCGAAATAGGATTCGCCGGATTTGGGCGATCCCATGACTTCGTTGATGGAGAGCTTGTTGATGTCAGCGACATCTGGTTTTGTGCCAGAGCAGACGTTGCCGGTGCATTCGTTGGTGTCGCAGTCGGATGCTTCGAGGCATTTCTGGCCGAATGTGCAAGCGGAGCAGGAGCCGCCGCAGTCGATATCTGTTTCGTCCTGGTTTTTGATGCCGTCAGAGCAGGATTCCGGCGTATAGCAGATGCCTTCGTCGAGATTGCATTTGAGGCCTGAGCCGCATTCAGAGTCTTTGGCGCAAGTCTTTGTGGCGCAGACGTTGTTGTCGCAGAAGCCGGAAGCGCAGTCGTCATTGCTGCCGCATGCTTTGGTGTCGGCGCATTTGGGGCACATCGCGCCGCCGCAGTCGACATCGCTTTCGGCGCCGTCTTTCTGGCTGTTGTTGCAGGTGTTTTCGACCTGGCAATTCTTGCTGAACTGTCCGCCGTTGCTGCAATAGCCCGGTGTGGCGAATGCGACGGCGCTTGGGTTGGCAGTGGTGAGTTTCATTTCGCCGGTTGCGGAAAACTCTGGATCGCGGGTGAGCGAAGATTTGTTGCCCGCTGCTTTGATGGTTTCCTTGATATTGACGGTGACCGGATCCGTTGACGAGGTGCCATTGGTAAGTGTGATGTCGTAAGTCCAGGTGCCCGTAATGGTCAGGATGGCCGTGTGTTTTTCGTCATCTTTGGCAGGGCGTAGCCCGATGGCGTCGTCGGGGAGGCTCATTTCGGTTTCGCAGCTGTGGACGACGAGGAGATTTTTGGCCGGGAGAGCGCCGCTGAGCGGTACTTTGACGACAGTGCCTTTGCCGTCATCTGTTCGGAGGAGTTCGAGCGAAAGCCCGTCGAGGCTGACGACTTTGGTGCTTGTGTTGGCGATTTCGATGAATTCGCATGCCTTGGCGCCGCCATTGAGCGAGAATGCGGGGCTCGCTGATGCGCTGTCAAAGATTTCGTTGATGACGAGGTCTTTTGGATCGGCTGCATCGACCTTGACCGATGAGCAGATGCCGGCTTCGCAGATGCCATTTTCGCAGTCGCCGCCTTTGGAGCATGCCTTGCCGCCGGCGCATTTGGTCGCGCACGATCCGCCGCAGTCCACATCACTCTCTGAGCCGTTCTTTACGCCGTCAGTGCAGGAGATGCACACGCCGTTGGGCACGTCGCATACGGCGCCGGCAATCGCGGAGCAGTTGGCGTCTTCGGTGCAGGTCGCGGCGACGCACTTGTTGCCGACACAGCTCTTGGAGGCGCAGTCTGCGTTTGCCGTGCAGGCTTTGTTGAGCGCGCAGAGCTTTTCGTTGCCGCAGATGCTTCCGCAGTCCACGTCAGTTTCGCCGCTGTCCTTCTGATTGTTGATGCAATGCTCGGGGAAACGTGCCTCACAGACATGCTGCAGGATATTGCACTTATAAAGTTCCGTATTGCCGCAGTCTTTGCTTGTATTGCAGCTGTTGCTGGAATCGTCGCTGTCGCAGGCGTTGAGCGCGAAAACCGCTGCGGCACAAAAGAGGATCAGGGTGTGTTTTTTCATAAATGGACCTCCATGAAAGGAAAACAAACGCTGCAATTTTAGAAGCAGGGGGCGCAAATATCAAAAAGAAATTGCGCGCCGTGTGAAACAGGCGCGCACCGTGCGCGTATGCCGTCAGGCATAGCGCACGTCCCGAAGATCATTTGCAGCCATTTTTAAATGTATTGCCGTTGGAACAGTAGCCTGGGGAGTTTTTCAGCGAGCCGAGCGTCGAGTGGAGGACGAGCGTTCCGGAAGCGGTGCTCAGGTCTTCGCTTCGATTCTGTGAGACGCCGGATTTGCCTGAATTTGCCGCGCGTGTGACGGACTGGCCTTTGGACTGGCCGCGCCGGATGTCGAGCGTATAGGCTTCGCCGTTTGTCAGGCCCAGAGAGGCTTTGAGGTGATGCGCGTCATAGGGCAGGTTCATCGTGTCGCATTCGGAGACGACGAGGGCTTCGCCTGTATCGAGGATTCCGCTGAGCGCGACCGGCTTGGGATCGTCGGCATTATCCTTGACTTTCTGGCGGTAGAGCGACATGCCGGAGAGATTGATTTTTTTGCCGGAGATATTGACGATTTCGACGAATTCGCACTGTTTGTCGGCGATTCCTGCGATATCGAATTCCGCTGAAGTGTATGGGGTGCCCATGACTTCGTTGATCATGACATCGTCAGGCGCGGCTTCATCTGCCTCGGTGCCCGTGCATGTATTGTGCTGGCATTGGCCCGAGAGGCAGTCCGTGTTTTGCGCGCAATTTTTGCCGGATGCGCAGGCTTGGCAGGCGCCGCCGCAGTCCACGTCTGTTTCGTCGTCATCTTTGATGTCGTTGAGGCATGAGGATTCGCAATGATTGACGAAGCGCATGCCGTTGGTGCAGTAGCCCGGGGAGTGTTTCAGTTCGGCGTTGACGGCGGGGTGATCGACGAGCTCTGTGACGGCGGATGCGTAGGAAAATTCGGGGATGGTGCGGGACTTTTGGCTGGCCGGCGTTGCGCTGTCTTGGACCTGATGCAGGGGGGTATCGGCAAACGTCAGTGTGTAGAGATAGGTCGCAGTGTTCGTCAGGGCATTGGCTGATGCGATCCCGAGGATATTGACGACGCCGTCGGGCAGGCCTTCGAGCGCGGAGCCCGAAATGACCGCCGCCTGATAGGCCGGCAGGCAGCCTTTGAGCGGAAATACTTTGGCCGCTTCGGAGGCATTCTGGCGTTCCAGGCGGATGGAGACCGCATTGAGGTCGATCGGTGTGTCGCTGAGGTTGGCAATCTCGATAAACTCGACCTGTTTTTGAGACGACGCGGTGTATGTCTGCATGGCCGTGGAAATCGAGGCATTGTTGAGGATTTCGGTGAGTATGAGATCGCCGGGCTTTGGGGTGAGGCATTCGAGATCGGTGCCGGTGCAGGTTTTGTTCGTGCAGTTCATGGAGAGGCAGTCGGTATTTTCCAGGCAGTTTTTGCCGGATTCGCAGGCGCCGCATATCGTTCCGCCGCAATCGATGTCGGTCTCGTCGCCATTTTTGAGCCTGTCGGAGCACGAGGAACATGCGCCTGTGGCAGTATCGCACTTGCCGTTCTGGCAGTCCGAATCGCCTGTGCATAATTTCGGACCGCAGGTATTTGAAACGCAATTTTCGCTCAGGCAGTCGGAAGCTTTGTCGCAGTGCAGTCCTTCGGCGCATGGGTCGCAGGCGCCGCCGCAGTCGGTGTCCGTCTCGTTGTCATCGCGCTCCCCATTTTCGCAAGAAAGCGTGCATCCATCTATAAAGAGCGCGCCGTTGGTGCAATAGCCTGGCGATTGCTTGAGCTTGCCGTTGAGCGAGTCATGGTTGACGAGGCCTGTGTCGTCCGCGCTCCACTCGAGTGTCTGGAGGACGCGCGATATGTAATTGGATGCGACGGTGCTTTCGTGCACGGCATGAAGGACTTCGTTGCCGTTGAGCAGGCGGATGCTGTAGGGGGCTGTGTTGACGATCGCGTCTTTGGCTTTGGGCAGTGCGACCAGGTTGCGCACGCCCGATGGGAGGTCTGCGATCTGCGCGCCCGATATGACTGTAGCCTGATGGGCGGGGAGGCAGCCTTTGAGCGCGATATCGTCCGAGTTGTGATTGTCTGTGCGCTCGAGTTTGAGCGAGAGGCCGTCGAGGCTGACCGCGCCGTCAGTGAGGTTGACGATCTCGATGAATTCCGCCTGAGTCTGTGTCGATTCGGGAGAGTACATCGCCATCGGGGAGCCGGTCTTGATGCGGTTATAGACCTCGGAGATGACCAGGTCGCCTTTCTGTGGTGCGATGCAGAGGATCGCGGGGCCGGTGCATGTGCCATTCGAGCAGGTATATGAGGCGCAGTCGTCATTGAAGCTGCAGGCATTGCCTGTGGCGCAAGGCGCGCAGACCGTTCCGCCGCAGTCGGTATCGGTTTCATCGCCATTCTGCATGCCGTCATTGCAGGCATGGCAGTCGCCTGAAGTTTCGTCGCACATTTCCCCGAGCGCGCATCCCATCACGGTGCAGCTGACTTTTTCGCATGTGCCGCCGGTGCATTTCTTTGTGTCGCAGTCGTCATCTGTGAGACATGTTTTGCCGGCCGTGCATGCCTCGCACAGCGTGCCGCCGCAGTCTGTGTCTGTTTCCCCGGTGTCTTTTAGGCCGTTGGCACAGAGCGTGTCGCAGTTGTTCTTATAGAGCGCGCCGTTTGTGCAGAAGCCAGGGGAATGTCTGAGTTTGCTCATGCTGTTGTGCGCTACGAGCGTTTCTTCGGTTGCGCGATAGGCCGGGCCGTCGCTGAGCGTCTCTGAAATGCCGGCCTTGGTATCTTTGCTCGTCTTGACGGTGTGCAGCACGCTTTTTGTCTTGGTGTCAGTCAGCGAGCACGTGTAGTCCGCAGTATTTGTAAGCTTGTTGGCGCCCTGGAGCGCGGGGAGGCTGGCGGCGTCTTCTGGAAGGCCGGAAATCTCCGTGCCCGAGACGAGGAGAATATGCTTGGCTTCGAGACAGCCGCTCAGCTTGAACGCGCTCGATGAGCCTTTGCCGTCATCGGTGCGCAGGCAGCTGATCTCGATATTTTTGAGCGAGAGCTTTTTATTCGAGAGGTTGACGATTTCGAAAAACTCGGTCTGCTGCGCGTCTGTGCGGTCAAATGTCTTGCCGGCACTGATGTTGTTGAGGACTTCTGCGATGATCAGGTCGCCCGGGAGCGCCTGTCCGCAGTCGCTTTCGAGGTCGATGCACAGGCCGCCTTGGCAGGTGCCCGTCTCGCAGTCTTCGCCGAGCGCGCATTTTTGACCGGCATCACAGAGCTTCTTGCACACATGGCCGCAATCGATATCGCTTTCGCCTTTGGATATGACGCCGTCCTGGCAGTGATCTGCGATACAGATTCCTTCAGAGCAGACCTCTCCATCCTCGCATTCTGGCGATGCCAGGCATGCCTTGGGGGCGACGCCCTCGGAACAGCTGGTGCTCAGCGCGCCGATCGCCGCGAGCGCGATGGCGATCCGGGTGTGCTTTCGATGTCTCATTCCTTCCTCCGTTCTCGATCCGCGCCTTCGAGCCGGACCATTATTCTTATAATGCCGTATCTTTTGGCCGCGTGTCCAATAAAACCGCGATATTTATAGCCGCTTGCCTTGACAAATCCAGACCTGGCGCATGCATGCGGATATCCGATGAGACTGTGCTGACGTGTGAGGGGCAGGTTCGGTCAGCGCAGGCCATTCTTTGGAGTGGCCGCGTCGGTCGAGCCGAATGGGTGCCGGCCGAAGGATAAAAATGATTTCCAAAATGGGCGCGGATTCGTTAAGACTAAATGGGTTGTTTTTGGAGGTCATTATGAGTCTTGTGTGCATGCGTTGCGGTCTGGCCGTCCGGCCGAATTTCAAATATTGCAGTACGTGCGGTGCTCCGGTCATCGAGTCCGCTTCCGAGGCCGACGATGTCGTGCCGTATTCGCCGTTCATGGGAAATCAGGGCAATGCCATACGGCAGATGACAGGCCAGAATGCCGGCATCTTCTTTTCGGCATATCCCGAGTGCTGTATTGGGCGCGCGGATGCGAATGTCCGCATCCCGGATGATATGACGCTTTCGCCGTGCCATGCGCGCATCTTCAACCGCGAGGATTGTCTCTATCTGGAAGACAGGGATTCGCTCAACGGCGTGTTTCTCGCGATTAAGGACCAGATGTATCTTCAGGATCACGACATCATTCGTGCCGGTGATCATTATTTCTTCTACGAAGTGGCAGTTGCGGATGCCTTTACGGATGAATTCGGCACGGAATTTTATGCCTCCCCGAGCCGTGGGGAGCGTTTTCGCCTGGTCGAGATCACCTCGGGCGGCCGTCGCGGGAGAGCATACATGTCGCCGGATGGCGTTGCCGTGGTCGGCAGGACAGACGGAGATTTCAAGTTTCCTGAGGATGACAAGATGAGCGCGCGTCACTTCACGGTCCGCTGGACACGTGCGGGCGGCATTCTGATTGACCATTCCGCGAACGGGACTTTTCTTCAGATACATGATGCGGTGCGCGTGAGCGCGGGCGATCTCTTTTTCGCCGGAAAAAATCTCTTCCGCGTCATCTAAGGTGTTGTCATGAAAAAGATTATTGTATTTATATTTTGCCTGATTCCGCTCGTATGCACGGCTTGCCTGTTTGACGAAGCCTGTGATGTCGAGGCCAAAAGCGTGCTCGTGCCATCCGCGACGGGCGATTTCTATATCGATGCCTATGAAGCATCCCGCGCGAATGCGACCGAGCTGACCGCCGGGACGGGGACTTCGCTTGCGTGCAACTATAAGAATACCGTTCCCTGGACGAACGTCACATACGAAGATGCGCGGAATGCCTGTCTGGATGCCGGCAAACGCCTCTGCACACGTTCTGAATGGCAGGCGGCATGCGGGGCATATTTCCCATACGGGGAGCAGTATGTGCCCGGGACATGTCACATCGCGACGGACGATCTCGAGCCGGATATCACCGGGCGTTCAGCGGGCTGCAAAACGTCTTCGGGCATCTATGATCTGAGCGGGAATGTCGCGGAATGGGTCGAAGGCGGCTATCTGATGGGCGGCACTTATACGTCAAATGGCCCGGATGGCGCGTGTTCGTCCGTCAAGCAGGTCCACGATTACCTCAGCTTTGTGCCTGATATTTCAGTCGGTTTCCGCTGCTGCTCGGATGCTTCCGATCTTTCGCCGGCCGGTTCCGACTGATCATTGATCAGCATGTGGGGGCGCTATTTCATACGCGCCCCGGCGCCGCTATTTCATACGCGGCGCTTTTTTTTTGTTCACTCAGGAGGAGTCATGAATTCAGGCAAGGAAGCAGGCGATCGGTCGTGGCGTGAAACTTTCGGTGTGTATTGTCACTGGCCGATCGTACAGATATTTCTCCTGGGCATTGCCAGCGGCTTTCCCCTGCTTCTGACGGCTTCGACGCTGGCCGCTCGCTTGAAGGAAGGCGGCGTGGACATCGAGACGATCGGCATTTTTGCGCTTGTCGGTGTGCCCTATTCGATCAAGTTCCTCTTTGCGCCGTTTATCGACGCGCTTGTGCTTCCGCTGAGCAAGACGCATTTGGCGCATCGCAAGTCCTGGGCGGTGCTCACGCAGATACTTCTGGTGTGTTCGCTGGTGGGGATGTCTGTGTGGACGCCGGGAATGAGTATTCTCTATCTGGGTGCTTGCGCGCTTCTGACCTCGGCATTTTCGGCGATGCAGGATGTGGTGATCGACACGCTCCGCGTGGAGCTTGTGCGCAAGGACAGCCAGGGGGCTGCGGCAGCCGCATCGGTCGCGGGCTATCGCATCGGCATGCTCATGGCGGGCGCGGGCGCGTTCGTGATGGCGACATATATGCCCTGGAACACGGTCTATCTGATCGCGGCAGGCATCATGGCTGCGTGCATCGTCGTGACGCTGTCGCTTCGCAGGCTGGAAGGGCTTGAGGAGGCAGTGGCAGACAATGCCTATGATGAATCTGAAGCGCGCGAGCTTTCCGAGAACTCGAAGGATGTTGTGCAGCGGATCAGAGATGCGGTCGTGCATCCGATCTTGGATTTCCTGCGCCGTCCGATGGCGCCTCTGATTCTGATGTTTATCGCGTTCTTCAAGCTCGGGGATGCGATGGCCGGTTCTCTGTCGATGCCGTTTTATCTCGACCTCGGGTTTACGAAGATCCAGATTGCGGCGATCACGAAAGTGATCGGCGTGGTGGCGGTATTGGGCGGCACGTTCGTGGGCGGTTTTATGGTCAAGCGCTGGCCGATCATGCGCGTGCTGTGGATCTGCGGCATTCTTCAGATTTTGTCGAACTTTGTGTTCGTCTGGCTTGCGCAGGTCGGCGCGGACGTGACCGTGCTCGGCGTGTGCATTGTCGTGGAGAACGTGACAGGCGGCATGGGGACGGCTGCATTTGTGGCGTATATGGCGCAGCTGTGCAACCTTCGGTTTACGGCGACGCAGTATGCGCTGCTGACTTCGCTGTCGAGCCTTGGGCGTTCCGTATTTGCATCGGTTGCGGGATTTGTCGCCGCTGGCGTCGGCTGGGAGATGTTTTTTGTTTATTCAGCGGGAGTCGGCGTGCCTGGAATGATCGTGCTCTATCTGCTCGAACGCAGGACGCGCGAGCTGGAGAAAATCACGGTCACTACTCCGAAAGATCATCTCGTTTGATGGTTTGCGCGAGCCGCGCGTGAGTCATCATCCTCTCGAAGAGATCAGGCTTTTTCGAGCCGCCAGACGAATGGGGCGCGGCGTATCTGCGAAGCAGATAGCCGCGCCAAAGCGAGCCGTATGCCGTCAGGCATAGGCGCGCGCCCGGATGTTGTTGAAATTAAAATGATTTGAGGATTTCGCGCGCGGCTTCGTCAAGACCCGAGTGAGTGGAGAGTCGCTGCCCGAATTCGTGTCGGACGCGGAGAATTTGCTCGTCATGGGGGACGGATCTGAGCCAGTCGAGCACATCGGTGGTGATGCGCGGCCCCTGTCTGGTGTTATAGATGCCGTGTTCGACGAGCATGAGGGCGTTTTCGAAGGCATCGGCGTCGGATGTGGAGAGCCTGAGCATGGGCATGCATGCGGAAGCGAGCTGAGCGGAGGTGTCTGGCGTGATGACCGCGAGCTGGCAGAGGTGTATCTGAATCCAGTGCCTGTAGTCGATGACGGCGGCTGGCCAGGTGCGCCGCGGTGCGGTGGCGCGTATGATATCTTCGAGGCGTTCGCCGGACATCGCGTCGGAGGTCGTGGCGATGAGTCCGAGCAGCATGGCGTTGTGATAGCTGAGGTTGAGCATGCCGGCTTCGTCGCTTTGATGGAGCGCATCCAATGCAGTGACTTCTGCCTGGAGCGTCTTTTTGGACAGGAATTCCGTGTAGGCTTCGAGCGATTTTCCGTAGATATGGCCTTCACGTGAATTTTGTTCGGCGATATTTTGGAAGTTGTCGGCGATGAAGTGATTTTGAATGGAGAGGAGCGCGGCTTCGGCTTGGAGGAAAGCCGGGAGACTGTCGGGATAGTGCGTATGCTGTCCTTCGGCAGGGGAGATTGCGCGTGCGCAAGCGATGAGGTAGTTTTCTTCGAGCGTGATGTCGTGGGTGGGATCGAGGTCGAAGAGCATCGGCAGAGCGGCGTAGCACGCGGGGCTGTCGGGGGTTGATGTGGCGAGGATTTTTGCGCGCAGCGCGGCCTTGTCGGGCGTTTCGAGGAGGTCGATTGTGCTGGCTGCGTATGCGTCCATGGCCGCGAGCAGCGAGGCGGCGGGATTGCTTGTGTCGAGTGGGTGGCAGGTCAGCGGTTCGAAGTGCGTGGGGATGCCGGCAGCATCGATGCGCAGTTTGGGGCCGAAACATGCGAGATCGGGGTGATTTCCGGTGGCGATCTGGTCGTGAATCGGTGCGTCTCCTGTGCGGGCGTTCACCGTGAGCGAGTATTCCGGTGCGGTGGCGTGCATGTCATTGGCGGCTTTTTGCCAGAAAGGTGCATCATCGCTGACGACAGTGAGTGACAGCGTGGTGCGCGTGACGGCAGGCGGTGTGGATGCGCATGCGCAGAGAAGGCTAGCGAGCATTATCGGGAAGGGGGAAAATCTGATCATTTGTCAATGCGATGGCGCGACGTATGGCCGGGGCGTTGCGGTGAAATTTGTCGGTCTGTGGCAAAAATAGCGAAAAACTCTTCGCAATGATGTTATGTATATCATAGATTTTGGCTCGTGATGAACGGAGAGAGTTAAAATGAAGGCAAAGAAAAAGCATGATCGTGCAAATCAGCGTTCGTTTCTGTTGAGCGCCTTGGAGCGGCAGATCACGCTTGACGGCGGTCGGCAGTTATTGAGGCATTACGGACAGTCTGGTTCGGTGGAAGCGCTGACGTTCGCCGAAGTGTTTGCGCGTGTGCGTGGGCTTGCGGGGTATCTGTGCGCGCATGGCGTTGAGCGTGGTGCGCATGTGATTTTCGATGTGGACACGGGGCTTTCTAACGCGGTGCTTTGCGGCTGGCTGGCGTGCCAGATGATTGGCGCGGTGGCGCAGCTGTGGCCGTCGGATATGCGCTATCGTTTTCAGAAGGAAGCGGCATCTCAAGGGGATGAGGCATGCGGCGGGAGTCCGGCGGTGGTGTTCATCGGTCATATCGACCGCGTGCCCAAATGGCGCGAGAACGACACCGGGGCAGCGGCGCGCAGGCTTTTGATATGCCTGTCGGGGACGGAAGGGTGCATGGATGCGGATGTCGTGTCGTATGCGCAGGCCGTTGCATCGCCAGGAGTGGAGAAATGCGCGCTTGTGGCTGCCGAGGAAGAAGCGGCGCTTGTCTGCACGCAGGGCACGCATCAGAGGGCGCGTCTGGTGCCGCTGGCTTATGCGCATCTGGAAGCGCAGGTCGATGATTTGCGTGGAAATTTTGAGCTTTCGTCAGAGTGTTCGGTGTTTGTGGACCTTGCGACCGTGCATACGGTCTGCCTTGAGCTGTTTGCGGCGTGCATTTATTCGGGGGCGGTATTTGTGAGCCGTGATGCGGATGTGCTTGTATCGGAGATATTGGAGTCGGAGCGGCCGACGCATGTGTTTTTGCTGCCGTCGGAGATGGCGATATTGGCCGAGTCATGTCTTCCTGAGAATGCGTCAGCCTGGCGTCGTTTCTGTCTTCGCATGGGGAAGGTTCGCGCGGCGCGCAGGCTTGGCGGCTGGGGGGGCAATCTGTTGCGCGTGGCATGTGTCCGGCCGATAGAGGCGGAGATTCTTCACGGCGCGAGGATGGTCATTTCTTATGGCAATCACTTTGATGCAAAGGCGGCGGAGCTTTTCGGCATTCTCGGCACGCGGGTGTTCAATGCCTATACGGTGAGTGAGTTTGGGTTTGTCCATCTGAAGGAGCAGTTCAAGGCGGGTGGGTATCTTCGCAGCGTGGAGGCATGTGTTCGTGGGGGGATGCTTGCGGTCCGGTCTCGTCGCGTCGGGATGCCGTGGCTTTCTATGGACGACCTCGTGTTTGAGGATGAGCTTCGCGGCATCTACGCTCACCGGCCATTGCGCGTCACGCTTTCGGATGGCGCGGAGGTGGATACGTCGCCGATGCGCGAAATTCTTCGTCGCGATCCGATTATTGATGAGGTTTTTATCTTTGGGGAGGGCAGGCCGTGGCTTTCAGCGCTGATTTATCTGAATGCCGCGAGGCTTTTTGAGTGGGCGAGTGCGCAGAAGATTGATGCGGACAAATTCAGTGCGCTGACGCAGGATCCGCGTGTTTATCAGCATATTCTGGGCATAGTTTCGGCATGCAATCTGAAGCGTGCGGCGCGGGAGTCTGTTCAGAAGATGGCGATATTGCCGAAGACGCTTCAGGAGGATCCGAGAATTCTTTCGATATGCGGTCTGACGCGTCCGGATGATGTTGAACGGCGCTATGCTGCGATGATTGAATCTTTTTATCGGGAGAATTTCTGAATTTGTTTGACCTTTTGTCAAAAATCGTGCATAAGGAACGCAATTCGCCGGGGTGGCGGAACTGGTAGACGCACCAGACTCAAAATCTGGCGGGGGCAACTCCATATCGGTTCGATTCCGATCCTCGGTATCTAAAGACGCTCGAATGAGCGTCTTTTTTTTATGGCTTCGTTGTTGGTGCAAACGCCGTTGTTGCGTCATTCCCCCGGGGTTGCGCGATATACGCCGTTGTTGCGTCATCCCCCCGGGGGTGGGCCATACGCCCCGGGGTTGCGCAGAGAGTGAGTAAATCGTGTGTCTAAACACGCAGGGTGGGCCATACGCCCCGGGGTTGCGCCCTACGGGCTGACCCCGGGCTAATATCAATCGCCCCTTCGGGGCGATTAAGAGGCAATCAGTTTGGGGTTGACGCCATATTTCATAGCTATGCAGATAGAACAGAGCTTTTGTGCGCTGTTTGATCTGCCGGCGCTATGGCGGTTCAGAGCACGGATTTCTCCAGGCGCTCGCATGTATTATCATTGAGCAAGGTTGAGGATAGTTCATGTCAGCCTAGGTTGCATGGCGGCATGGGATTTGCATGAACGGTCTGTCTGGTTTTGCCTGGGCTTTCGCTTGACGAGCGATGGCGCATGAGGGTAAAAAAGTCTTGTTTGGTTTAATTCTCTTGTTGGGTGGTAAGGTTATGCGTGGAATCAAGTGTTTGGTAATGGCGTCTCTGTGTATTTTGGGCATATCAACGGCCGCTTATGCCGGTGATGGCAAGTGTTACACCAACAGTGACTGCAAGGACGGCGCAAAGTGCATTTCGAATGTGTGTGCAAATGTTGCCGGTGGCAAGTGCTACAATGACAGCGACTGCGGCAAGGGCAAATGCATTTCTAATAAATGCGCGATTGCACCGGATGGCAAGTGCTACAGCAGCAGCGACTGCGGCAGCGGCAGCTGCAGTTCCAACAAGTGCTCAAGATAATCATGGCTTGAGCATCTCTGTGGATTATCGGAGGTAAGCGGTATGCGAGTGATGAAGTGTCTGTTGTTGGCGTCGCTGTGTATTTTGGGTACGGCCTCGACCGCTTATGCCGGAGGCGGCAAATGTTATAGCGACAGCGACTGTGGCGGCGGTGCGAAATGCATTTCAAATGTGTGTGCAAATTCAGCCGGAGGCAAGTGCTACAGCGATCATGATTGCGGCGCAGCCAAGTGCATATCCAACAAGTGCGCGAATGCGCCGGATGGTAAGTGCTACAGCAGCAGTGACTGCGGTGGCGGAAGCTGCATTTCCAATAAATGCTCGAGCGGCGGAGGCGGCAAATGTTATAGCGACAGCGATTGCAGCGGTGGCGTGAAATGTATCTCGAACGTCTGCGCGAATTCAGCCGGCGGCAAATGCTACAGCGATCGTGATTGCGGCGCAGCCAAGTGCATATCCAACAAGTGCGCGAATGCGCCGGACGGCAAATGCTACAGCGACAGTGACTGCGGCGGTTCGAGCTGCCGTTCCAATAAGTGTTCGTGAGTTTTTGGTGAAGATTGGTGGGGGAACCTCTTTCTTTTGT
>JAFUEE010000036.1 GCA_017464085.1 Pseudomonadota bacterium | reverse complement strand
TATCAAAAAGTGTTGGAACAGCTCAATGAGGCTGTGCGGCAGGCATGCAGGCCGCATAAATCGATGTTTCGCGCCTTCGAGGGGCTGAGCGATATCGAAAAGAATACCCTGCTGAGCTATCAGGATGGTGTTCCAACAGAGGCGAATGTCAGACAGTTTTTTGGAAAATATACCGAGTGGCTGAATAATTTGACGCATCGCAAATCTGTTATCTTGCTTGACGAATATGATGTGCCATTGCAGAAAGCTGCGATTTATGATTTGCATCATCCTGGAAGCCGGTTATATGAGGAAACTGTCGGCCTCATTGGGAGTTTTATATCTTCTGGGTTTAAGACAAACAGCAATCTCGCTTATGGCGTGATTTCAGGCTGTATGCGCGTCGCGAAGGAATCTATATTTACCGGCATGAATAATCCCGGCGTGATCGATGTCATGTCGAAATTGCCAGATGAATTCTGGGGATTTACTGAAAATGATGTCAAACAGATGCTGGCTTATTATGAATTGGAAGATAAATATCAAGCTATCGAACAATGGTATGACGGCTATCTGTTTGGCGGACGAAAGGTCTTCAATCCGTGGAGTTTGCTCAACGCGATTCGCGGCTTGGTGAATGATGAGGGGGAGAGTGCCATTCAGCCATATTGGGTGATGACGAGCGGCAATGATATCATCGACGATATGATTGAGCGTAATCCACAGCATCGTGAATTGCTCGCCAAAATGATGAAAGGCGAAACGATATCTGTAATGATTTATAAAAATATATCGTATCGCGATTTGAAACAGAATCCGGATGCGATATGGAGTTTTTTATTATATACGGGCTATCTGAAAGCCGTAAAAGCATTCAGGAATGAAGATGATTTATTAGAAGCCGAAGTCACGGTTCCCAACGCCGAGATCAGGTCAGTGATGCGTGCATCTTTGCGCCACTGGTGGAAAGATATTCAGATCCCAAGCTTTGATACAAAACCATTATCAAATGCCTTGGTGACCGGCGATGTAGAAACGGTGGAGCGGGAATTCCGGCTTGCCCTTAAAGGCAGTGTGAGCGTATTCGATTATAATGAAGCGTTCTATCACGGCATGACGGTAGGCTTGTTGCGAACGGTTTCTCAGGTACATTCCAATGATGAATATGGGGAGGGGCGGCCGGATGTTGTGACGGTCATCGGGGAAACGGGCATTATTCTCGAGATTAAGTGTGTCACGCCCAAAGCGCTGAATGCCGCCGGGATTAAGGATAATGACCGTTCGAGGATTAAAAATTTGATGGCATCGAAACTGGATGAAGCAGTCAAACAGATTCATGATCATGAATATGTCGAGGCTGTCCTTGATGATGAACCGCTTGCGCGCACGGTGAAATCGTATGCGGTATGTTTTTGTCGCAAATGGTGTATGGTGCGACTGGTTGATTAGGCGCTATGCGCTTTTGGCGCATACGCGCCTTGGCGACGGCTATTTCATACGCCGCCGCCTCATCATTTGACATTTTCACGCCGGGCATCAGTCGCTGATATCGGTGTCGAGCGTCAGGTGCATCGGATAGTCCGGCCATTGCTCAGTGAGTTCGGCTTTGATTTCGTCGCAGAGCTTCTGGCGGTTTTTGGCATCGAAGCTGATGACGACATCCATGCGGATATCTCGTGTTTTAGGATTCACATAAAAGCCGTGAATCTCAAGAACTTCCGGATGCGATTTGATTTTTTCGTAGATTTCGGCGCGCAGGTTGACGGATGCGTCGTCCGTGTTGACGGAATAGATGCCGACCGTGTGCAGAATGACGCGATGTTCCGCATAAACTTTTTCCTGGATCGTCCGCGTGATGGTGTCGATCTGATCGGCACTGATGTTATCGTCGATTTCGATGTGGATGCTTCCCCAGAGCCTCTGCGGGCCGTAATCAGTCATGATGAGGTCGAATGCACCGTGCACGCCTGATACGCTGCACACGGTTTCTTTGACTGCTTTGGACAGATCTCCGTCGATGCGTTCTCCGAGCAGCTTTGCCGTGGCGTCTTTGATGATTTCCAAGCCGGCCTTGAGGATGAAGAGCGAGATCACAGCGCCTAGCCAGGCTTCGAGGCTCAGGCCCAGGAAGGTGTAGATCAGCGCGGCGACGAGTGTCGAAGCGGAGATGATGGAGTCCATCAGCGCATCCTGACCGGAGGCGACGAGAGAATCGGACTGCAATTTCGAGCCGCTCTTTTTGACGAACAGACCGAGTCCGATCTTGACGAACACGGCGACCGCGACGATGACGAGTGATATCGGCTTGTAATCGGGTGTCTGCGGCGTGATGATCTGTTCGATCGATTCCTTGAGCGAGGTTGCGCCGGCCGTGAGGACGATCACGGCGATCACGACAGTGGTGAGATATTCGATGCGGCCGTAGCCGAAGGGATGCTTGCGGTCTGGCGCGCGTTCGGAGAGCTTGGTGCCGACGATCGTGATGATTGAGGACATCGCGTCGCTCAGGTTGTTGACTGCGTCGAGCACGATTGCGATTGAGTTTGATAGTATGCCGATCACAGCCTTGAACGCGGCCAGTAGCGCATTTGTCACGATTCCGATGATGCTGACTTTGACAATCTGTTTGCTCCGGTCTTCTGTAATGTTGTCTGGCATTTTTCCTCCTTGTTTCATTTCTGGGTTCTGATTTGGGCGTAATCCTTTTCCCGTGGTTGCTTTTCCCGGGGTGCGTCCTTCTTGTTTCATTTCTGGGTTCTGATTTGGGCGTAATCCTTTTCCCGTGGTTGCTTTTTCCGGGGTGCGTCCTTGTGGATGGCATGTTGACAATGTCTTGCGTGTCTAGCTAACGCGAAAAGAGGGATAAGCAGCGCCCTTCGCCCCAGAGGCTCGTTATGCCGATGACCTCATTGCGAAGATAGCGCGCTTATCCCTCCCTTTTGCCCATCAGACGCTGAACGGTATCATAGGGCACGCTGGCTGAAACAGCGTTGACCCTGAATTTTACAAGGAATGTGTGAGCAGAGGCAAGACCATTTCACCATCAGGGATGATAATTATGTTTGTGTTGTGCATTGACGTATCAATAACTAAGCTGATTGCTATCGGCTGTGTTCAATGTCTGTGGATATGAAATACAAGGCAGTAGGCAATAGGTAGTGGAGGGTGTCGGTATGAAAAGCAGAAATTTTGCGCTGGAGTCTTAAGGAAGGTCTGAACAATTGCCGTTTTTTGGACAATAGTATTTCAGACGCATAAGTTTTGTGCGGGCGAGACGCCCGCATCCCCAGGAGGTTTTCGAATTATTCAGAGCTTCCTTAATACATAGCATTGGGGAGCCATATCCACGTGTTGAACAGAGACAAAAAAGCCGCCGTATCGTGGGAACGATAGGCGGCTTTTAAGCGCGGGTGTATCGGCCCGAAGGCCGATAGCCCGCGCCCGGAGAAGGACGGTGTTCGAGCCGCCGTATCGTGGGAACGATAGGCGGCTTTTAAGCGCGGGTGTATCGGCCCGAAGGCCGATAGCCCGCGCCCGGAGAAGGACAGTATATAATCACCGGTGACGGTGTGAATAGTCAGAGGGAAGCGCAAGCGCATCGGCCATAAAGGCCGACACGCTCACGCCCCGGAGAAGGACTGGTTCAGCCGCAGCAACAGGAGCTCCGGGACTTCTTATTTTTGTTGCTGCAGGGGGCCGTGCCCTCATTGTATTTTGCGAACGGGCAGCAGTCGCATTTGTGACCGCATGCGCCAGCAGGATCGCTCAGGCGCTTGTATTTTTTGTACAGTGTGGTGACTGTGTATGCGAGCGCCACGAGAACGATCAGGGTGACAATGATGTAATCGAGCATGGCATGAATTCCTTTTGAAGGGGCGGAGCCCTTCAGATGAGTTGCCTGACGAAGGGCCGGAGCCCTTCATGTCAGATGAAGAAGTGTCCGATGAAGTAGACGATGGCTGCGAGGAGCCAAGCGAGTGCGAACATTCCGAAGAATTGCGCGACGGCAATCTTCCAGGAGTTTGATTCGCGCTTGATGACCGCGAGGGACGCGATGCATGGGGAAGTGAGCAGCATGAAGATGATCAGGCAGATGCCCTGGAGGAGGTTGTACTGATGCTGGAGGGTGCTGCGGAGTGAGCCGGCGGCTTCATCATCTTTGTCATCGACGTTGATTTCCGAGCCGAGCGAATAGACGATGCCCATCTGTGAGACGAAGACCTCTTTTGCTGCGAGTGAGCCGAGGACGGCTGTGGAGACTTTCCAGTCGAAGCCGAGCGGGGCGAAAATCGGCTGGATTGCTTTGCCGACGGTGGCCATATAGGAGTCTTCGAGCTGTTTTTCGGCTTTTGCATTTTCGACGAGCTTGTTGAACGCCTCGTTCTGGTTGCAGAGTTCGTTGTCAGCGAAGAGGGCGGGGTCTTTGGCCTTGAGTTCTTCGATGTATTTTTCTTCCTGGGCTTTGACGGCTTTCTTCTGGTCGTCGTCGAGGTCGTCGCCGAGTTTCTTGTCTTCCTTGTATTTCTTCATCTGCGCGTAGATCTGCTTGTCGAAATCGCAGGCAGGTGCGGCAGGATCTTCTTCTTCGGCTTCGTCTTTCTTTTCGTCCTTGGCTTCGTCTTTCTTGTCATCGTCCTCAGCGAGTTCGGGATGATTTTTCAGATACTGCGAAGCATCGGCATAGATTTCGGGATTGGCCTGCTGGACCTGAGCGGTGACAGCTTCTTCCTGTTCTTCCGAGAGCGTCGGGAAAGCGGAGGCCCACCAGAGGAGGATGGCGAGCGCGAGGATGATGGTGCCAGCTTTTTTGAGATAGAGCCAGCCGCGTTCCCACATGTGCATGAAGACGGCGCGGAGTGTCGGGAGACGGTATGGCGGGAGCTCCATGACGAAAGGCTCTTCCTTGCCCTTGAAGACAGTCTTTCTGAGCGCGAGCGCGACACAGAGACCGACGAGGGCGCCGCCGATGTAGATGCAGAAGAGCGCGAGAGCCTGGGAAGTCGGGGTGAGGAAGAAGACGGGAACGAGGAGTGCCCAGATGGGGACGCGCGCGCCGCAGCTGATGAACGGCACAATCAACATGGTGGTGAGACGTTCTTTTTCGCCGGCGATGGTTCGCGTGGCCATGATGCCCGGGACGGAGCAGCCCATGCCAGTGATGAGCGGTATGAAGGAGCGACCGTGGAGGCCGAACTTGTGCATGACCTTGTCGATCAGGAATGCGGCACGTGCCATATAGCCCGTGTCTTCAAGGAAAGACAGGCCGATGAAGAGGATGAGGATGTTGGGGAGGAAGACGAGGACGCCGCCGACGCCGCCGATGATGCCGTCGCCCAGGAGGCTCGCGAGTATCGGGTGGCTCTTGCCCATGCCGTCCATGATGAGGCCTTTGAGTGCGTCAAAACCAGCGCTGATCCAGTCCATAGGATATGCGCCGAGCGTGAAAGTGGCCCAGAAGAGGACGAAAATGATGAGTAGGAAGATGGGGATGCCGAGGAGAGGATGCGCGAGGATCTTGTCGATTTTATCGCTTGTCTCGCGGGCATCTGCGCGCGGCTTGGACTTGACGACTTCGCGGAGCATGCCGTCTGCAAATCCGGCGTACTGCTCAGTGACATAGAGGTCGATATCCATCTTGGTGTCGGCCTGGATGTGTTCGCGCTGTTCTTTTGCGACTGCAAGCGCCTTGACGCCGCCGGAGAGCGGGGAGACGAAATCGACATATTTCTGGTCATTGAGCAGGAGGCGCGTGGCCGTCCAGTTGCCGAAAGCCTTGGCTTCATCGGGGAGTTCAGCCTTGATTTTCTGAACGGCGTTTGTGAGGACATCGCCCAGGCGCAAGCGGGAGGGCTTTTCTGCACGGGTTTCGGGCGCGGCGATTGCAGCCTTGAGCTCGTCGAGGCCGACTTTCTTGGAAGCGACCATCGGGATGACCGGCATGCCGAGGAGCGCTTTCATCTGATCGATGTCGATTTTCATGCCCGATTTTTCGACTTCGTCCCACATGTTGAGGACGAGGATCATCGGGATGTCGAGCTGCATGAGCTGCGCGACGAAGAGCATGCTTCTGGAAATCGATCCTGTGTCGATGATTGCGACGAGGAGGTCGATTTCTCCGCTGAGCAGTTCATCCTGCGCGACACGTTCTTCCGGCGAATGCGAGTTGAGCGAATAGGTGCCGGGGAGGTCGATGACTTTGACTTCAGTGTCGTCGAGCTTGAAAGAACCATCACGTTTTTCGACTGTGACGCCTGAATAGTTTCCGACATGCTGGTTTGCACCGGTCAGGCCGTTGAAAACTGTGGTCTTGCCACAGTTCGGATTGCCTGCCAGGGCAATGGTCAGCCCTTTTTTGTCTTCCTTACTCATATATCTCCTTAGTGAGCAGAATGGATGTCAGCGGTTTATATACATGTCGCCGTTGGCAGTTCAATATGTATAGACTACTACCTATAAGATGACGAAAATGCTTGAAAGATGGCATTTTATATGACCGCAGACATATAAAATGCCGAGATGATTAGGATTCAGACGTATGCAGAAGGACTGCGGTTTATATATATATAATGATTTAAGCCTCCGTCTGAAATCATATAATTATTTATTGAGAAGTCCGAAGATGCCGCCGATGGTGAGCGTGGCGCTGAAATTATCGTTGTCGCTTGGGAGGTTGAACGCGAGCTCAGTGGTGAGTTCGAACGAGTCGGTGATTCCGACGTTATAGCCGAGGGAAATAAACGGTTCTACAATACCTGTGTCACCGAGGTTTTTCGCGAGGTTTTCGACCTCAAATCCGCCTTCGAGGAGAATCTGATGGACTTCTGCGAATGTGAAATAAGTTCCGAGCGTGAGGGATATGCCGACATCGGCTTTTGCTTCGTACTTGGGGGTCGGGACGTCTTCTTTTTTGACATAATCTCCGGAAATCGGGAGTCCAAAGCGGAGATAGAGACCCCAGAGGGCGGTGTCGGGTTCGAGGTCATAGTTGAGCTCGACGCCCGGCGTGAGGGAATAGGCGCCGCCCCAGGCACCGCCGAAACCGTAGCTGAAGTCGAGCATGACATCGAGGTCGAAGTGATCGGTATCGAGCGGCGTCCAGAGCATGCCGAGACCGAGGTCTGCATGTCCGCCGGCCAGACCTTCGTTCGCGCCGTAACCGACAGAGGCGTTGATATTGAAGCCGTCGAGCACGCCGTAAACAACGGTGACGCCCGTATTCACATTATTGCTGTCGCCCATGCCGTCGATGGAGAATGTGGGATCGACTTCGAGCGTGTCTTTGTCGATGACTTCGGTAGTGTCACCGGCAAAGGCCTGGAGGGGCAAGAGGAGGGCTGCGGTCATCAGGGAAGCGACGAATAATTTTTTCATCTGTGTTTTCCTATGTTGAAGGTGTTATTTTAATGATAGGCCAGCCTGTTAATGATAAGCCGACCTTGCCTGCCTGGGGTGTGGATACACCTCAAACGAGCGCGCGCGCATATCAGGTTTTGCGCGTGTTGTATATTGATAAATGGTTTATAATTTGTAACAGCCGGTCGAGCTTCAAGATCCGTGCGGTGTTCAGGCGCATTCGACCATGACGGCTTCAGCTTCGTTTTTTCGGAGCGCGATCTGAACATTGCCGAGACGGATCCAGACTGGGTCGCCGCCGAGCGCGCATCGCTCTTTCATGACCTCAATGTTGGGGAGCAGCCCCATGTCGAGCAGACGCTGGCGAATGACTTCATCAGCATTGACGGTCTTGACGATGGCGGTCTTGCCTGTTTCGAGGGTGTATATGTTGAGCTCTTTTGCTGTATCTGACATTACAAATTCTCCTGTTGCACATGAACTCATGAGGTCTCTGTGAGAGACCTCAGTTTCTGTTAGAGCTATCTAACAGCAGTGCGTATCTGTGTCAATCAATTTTGTTAGACTGGTCGAACAAAATTTGATTAATTTGAGTTTTTTGTTCGACGAGGGGAGTGGTTGCGTTCTTTTGGGGTGGAAATTGGGAGGAACGGGGAGCATATTTTGAAAAATCATTTACTTTTAAAATCAAACTGCTATAAGGCGCGTCACTTTATGCGGCGTTTCTGCCGTTTTCGTCGGGGGCGATACGGTTTCGACGGGGATGCGGAGATTCGTGCGGCGTGTCGGGGGTTCCCGTGACCTCGTTAAAAATGCTGGAAACTTACAATTGCCAACGATAACGTTGAGCTCGCTCTCGCTGCTTAATTGTAGCAAGGGCACAAAGATCTCCTAGAGATCCGTCGTTATGGGTCATGCCTGTGGGTTCATATCGGCGTCAAGTTACAGGCTGGTCGAAGGATAGACATGGTCAAGGCCGCTCCTGAGACGAGATTAAATCATGACCACGCATTGCTAGCCTGTCTTTGGGCTCCGTGATGCGTCATCAAACAAAGACTACACACGTAGAAGGGCGAAATTGAAGATTTTCGGACGCGGGTTCGACTCCCGCCGCCTCCATGGCCTCCCGAACGGGAGGCTTTTTTTTATCCCCAGCGTCATGAGGAGCGCGTCATGCTTGATTATGCAGTACTTTCAGGTGATCTGTTTGTCCGGCGGCTTTCGGAGCTCATCCGCCGACAGTTCCGCGCGAACGTTGGGATCTGCACCGGGCGCGAGATGATCTGGCTTGGGGAGCGGCAGGTCATGGAGAATGAAGTGTGCGCAGGCAACCGTGCGGAATCAGTTGCATGCGCGTGCAGCTATCGGAATTGGTTTGAAGTTCTTCATGCGGAACCCGAATATCCAGTAGCGATCACCTGTCATGCCGGGCTTCGCGGGATTGCCTTCCCGATTGTCGTGCATGGACATTTTGAGGCGATACTAGTGATTTCAGGCTTTCTTCGAGAAAGCGAGGATCGCATGGCGGGCAGTGTTTATGTGCGCCTGAGCGCGCATGACGAGGCTGTGCTGACAGATCTGGGTCTGGAGATTGTCGCGTTCATGACAGCGCATGCGGATGCGCAGCAGTTGTTTCTCGCTTCGCATGACCGTGCGTTCATGCGTCTTGACCAGTCCGAGGCGGTTGCGCAGACCTGGCAGGCGATCGAGGCGTATGCCGGTACGAGCGAGCCAGTGCTGATCGTAGGTTCGGCAGGCACAGGGCGCAAGACGGCAGCTCGCGAGCTTCACGATCGCAGCATGCGCCGGATGCGTCCTTTTGTCGTCTTTGACTGTCGCGATGCGGAACATGCGGAATCCGAGATTTTCGGCCATGTGGCCGGGGGGGCGCCATGGGCGCTGACTGATCGTCCTGGATATCTGGAGGCTGCAGCAAATGGGACGCTTGTTCTTGCGGCTGCGGAATGCCTGTCGCCAGTCGTTCAGCGTCAGCTTCTCAAGTTTATGAACACCGGCCTGTTTTCCCGGCTGGGAAGCCGTGACCGTCTGGCGTGCGATGTTCGCATGGTGTTCACGATGGGGGAAGATGCGGAGGCGCTTGTGCGCGCCGGGGGCATGGATGAGGCCTTTTTCCAAAAGATTGGGCGTTTTGTGGTGCGCATGGTTCCGCTGCACGCCCGTTTGGAGGATATCGAGCCGCTCAGTTCGAGTTTTATCGCGAGCAAATGTGCGCAGCTCGGGCGCGGCATGAAGCATCTGTCTGCGGAGTGCGTGGCGGCGCTCAAGTTGTATGATTGGCCTGGAAATCTGCGCGAGCTGCGGAACGAGATGGATCGCCTTGTTATTCTTTCGCCGCATGAAGCAGAGATCGGCGCGTCCCTTCTGAGTCAGCGCATACTGGAGCCGCAGTCGCACGAACCCCCGAGACTGCCTGATCCGCAGCTACAGGTATCGTCTGATGTTGTGTTGCAGCCTGGTCGGAAGCTTGACGAGATGCTTGCGGATACAGAAAAAGCGCTGATACGCGCCGCGCTTGCTTCTTGTTCAGGGAATCGCACGAAGTGCGCTGAGCTTCTGGGGATGTCTCGCCGGAATCTCATTCGCAAGATCGAGGCATTTGGTCTTGGGGAGGCTTAAGTGGGGAGCCGCTATCGGCGTATGCCGATACGCGGCTCGGGCGGCGCTATCGGCGCATGCCGATACGCGCCGCCACACACGTGAGCCGTATGCGCCTTTGGCGCAAAGGCGAAGGCGCGGCGTATGCCGTCAGGCATAGGCGCGCCCGCTGTAAAGTGAGGAACGCTTGAGCGCGGCGTATGCCGTCAGGCATAGGCGCGCTCATGTGCGCGGCGTATTTTGCGAAGCAAAAAGCCGCGCGTTTATGCGAAATAGGAGAGCAGGCGCGCGTTGTTTGCTGCGGCGCGTGTGCGTTCGGTGGCCCATTCGCGCAGGCGTTTGATGTCTTCTATGCGTTGCTTGTAGAGCGGCACGGTGTCCTGGATGGCATCTGTGATGTCGTCCTGGGTGACTTCCCGGTGAGCGTTGAAAGCGGTGAAGAGCGCGGCGATGACGGTCTGTTCGATTTCTGCGCCGGAGAAATTTTGCGCGAGTGCGGCGAGTTTTGCGCAGTCGAAGGATGCCGGGTCGCGTCGGCGCTTTCGGAGATGTATGCGGTAGATTTGTTCGCGCGCAGTTTCGTCCGGGAGGTCGATGAAGAAGAGCTCGTCGAAACGGCCTTTTCGGATGAGTTCGGAGGGAAGTTCCGAGACATCGTTTGCGGTGGCGACAAAGAAAGAGCTGGCGCGCCGTTCCTGGAGCCAGTTGAGGATATGGCCGAGAAGTCTTCGCGTGGTCGGATCTGCGCCGTCAGAGAACGCTTTTTCGATTTCGTCGCACCAGATGACGGCTGGGGCCATGACATCTGCGACGTGGAGGGCGCGTTGCAGGACAGCATCAGGCGTTTCGGAGGATTCCGCAAAGATGGCGCTGATGTCGAGCTTGAGGAGCGGGAATTTCCAGGCGTTTGCGATGGCTTTGGCGATGAGTGATTTTCCGCAGCCCTGTATGCCGACGAGGAGCAGGCCGCGCGGGGGCTGAAGGCCGAAAGCGCGCGCATCGTCGCCGAAGACGGCAGCGCGCTGGCGCAGCCATATTTTGAGTTCGTCGGCGCCGCCGACGTCGTCGAGCGTTGCTGGGTCGTCGATCACTTCGAGAGACATATCGTGCGCGAGCAGGCGTTTTTTTTCATCCGCGACGCGCTTGTCCCATTCTGAGAAGCCTGGTGTTTCGCGTGCTTCGATCAGTGTTCTCGCGAGTATGCGATAGATTTGCGTTCGCGTGAGCCCGGCGGAGGTGAACGCGAGGCGTTCGACGCGAGACGTGTCGCGCCCGAACGTGCCCAGGGTCAGCTGGATGAGCTTTTTGCGTGCATCAAGCGAGGGAAGCGGCGCTTCAAGGATGGGGATGCGCGCGAGCGCTTCAGGCCGGATAATGTGGGATGGCGCGGGAATCACGAGCGTGAGCTGTGTGCGAAGCTTGCGCGTGATGCGCATCAGGATGCGCTCGTGAGCGTTCAGTGCGTCTGTGGTTGCGTTTAGCCACAGCACGACAATGCGAGCCTGCGCTTTTTCGAGCGATTCGAGATCGGGGGCGTCTGTGACTTCGAGCGGGATCTTCAGGGTTGAAAGCTCGGATCGTACAGCGTTGATGATCCAGTCATCATCGGGGGTTTCGATCCAGACGAGCGGCTCTGCCGCTTTGATCCTGAGGAAAAGCGTGCGGAGGAAATCGCTTTCGTTCATGAAATCACCGGGCGCGGAAAGTAAGGATGATGGAATGGGAAATGATGATCTGTGTGCCGGGGGTGAGCTCGGCCCGGCTTCTGTTGAGCGGGTGGTTCAGGTCGTTTATGAATGTCGTGTTGTTGCTGCATAAATCCTCGACGAACCAGAAGCCGTTGATGTCGCGGTAGATGCGGAGATGTTTTCTGGAGATCGTTCGATCCTGCTCAAAGTACCGACCGAGGTCGATGTCGGGATAATGGCCCGCGAGCATGTCGCGCCGGCCGAGAAGCAGTGGTGCGCCAGTGAGGACGATCCGGGCGACTTCTGCCCCGTGGAAGAATACCTTTTTTCCGTTTTCAACTGAAAGCGAAAGCTCCAGGCCTTCGTACGGCTGTTTTTGGGGGATGCTTTGAGGCGTGCGAAATATGCCGGGCTGAGCGACCTTGTCAGTTTTGGAATGCTCAAGTGCGTATTCATTGATAGCAGGTATGTCGAATCCTGATCTGCTGGCGTGTTCTGGCTCACAGTCGATAACGCGATTATCCTCGGTCTGTGGTGCGGATTGAAATTCATCTATGTTTTTATTCGATATGCTCATTGATATTCTCACAATATTGCGTCTTCACGCATCCATTTGATATAGCATATTGCGTTCAATTGACAAGACTGTAAAATTACCCGGTCAAAGTACAGTTCAGGGCGATTCTGAAGGATTGACGTGTTTCCGTGCGGGAGTTTGCTGCTGATGGCAGGCACGCGCAGTACAGCAGGTGTGGGATAACTATTGTGTGCCTGCGTGAACATCGAGAAAATAGTGAGCGTTGGCTTTATGCATCGCCATTGAGGCTTCAGACATCGTCTGACCGGCATCACGCATCGTCTTTGAGCTCGAGGTTTGGAAGAAGCTCAGTGAGCTTGGCTGTCAGCTTTGCAAGAGAACGGTCATCTTCGGTTTTGAGTATTGCAAGCGCGTCATCTGGAGGAATGGACTCCATATCATCGAGGCGGATGACTTTTTCTTCCGTATTGAAGTCATCGCAAAGGATGAGGATGCGCTTGGCATAAGGGCAGTTCGTGAGCGTAAGCTGAAGCAGTTCGATGGCCTGTGCGCGTGTCGAAGCGCGCGAGGCAGCAAGAGACTGAAATATCGTCTGGATCAAGTCTCGGCGGTACAGAGCCATGAGCCCTTTGAACATTCTATAGAATGCTTTGTCATACACATCTTGAAGGGACTTCGCGAGCGGGTTGTGATGTGCGAGCGGCTGAGACGATGCGCTTTCAGGAGAGCGCGCAGAACTCTCATTGGTTTCAGGCTGATCGGCATGGCGATCGTTCTCGTTCAGCTCATCTTGTCGATCAGTTTCGCTCAGCTCGTTTGGTTGAGCTGTGTGGGGGATATCTGCGTTCTTGCTGGTTTTGTTGAAATTAGTAGTATTTTCGTTTTCAGTCTGCGCGGCACTTTCAAGTTTTGTCTGATCTTCGAGTGAAGAGCGCTGAGAAAGATCGGCATCTGTCCGGCGTGTGTGTGTGCTGTTATCTGATAATTTAGTGTCTTTGGGCTGATCAGCCTTTTGTTGTTCGGTATCTATATCCAGGGCGTATGCCGCGAGTGCATGCGAATCATCATTTTCGTTGATGAGCTGTATCAGGCAGAGGGTAGCCTGTGCCAGGCGCGTTTCGTGTGCAATCAGTGCGAGCGCGTATCGGCGTATGTCTGAGTGTGCCTGTAGATCTTTGGGATTGTCCAGTAGGATACCATCAAGTGTAGCTTCGCGCAGGCTCGGTGAATAGTCGAGGAGATGCTTGGGGTCATAGGCGATGACTTGGGCATTTCGGTCGGAAGATGCATCTGGGTTGAGCAGAGCTGTGCCTTCAGTAGCGGCGCCACCTGTCTTGAGCTGGTTATAGAGATGGCTCGCGGAATACCGGTTGAGGTCTCGAACGAAATAGAGCGTAATCAGGTTGACCGGAATGAGCAGCAACGGCGTGTAATGCGCCCCCATGAGCGGTGCAAGAAGATTGAGCATCAGTCCAGCCGTGATGCCGCCGAGCGGATTCATCACGCCCTTGAACACGACTTTGGAGCGGTTTCGCAACAGGCGTGGGAGCGATGAGATGGCAATTTCACGCGCGGAATCCTGAATCGTAAAGCGAAGCGCGACATCCATGAATCTCAGTGCAATCACGCAGATGGCGCTGTACACGAAGACGAAAGGCATCGAGAATATGAGCAGGATGATGGGCGTGAGGCTGAACAGTGTGCGAGTCTTGAAACGTGTCAGGAATTGCGAAAGCAGCGTGAGCTGAACGAGCAGGTTGAAAGAATTGGAGATGGCATTGAAATGCCCGTAGAAGATGGCGATGCCTTCTTTGTCGAGTGAAGTCTGAAGATAATATTTGAGGACAAAGTCAATGATATTGGTCGCGAGCGCAGTGAGGAAAAATATCGCGGATAAGTTCTTGAGGAGCGGGGAACCAACGATATCTCTGACGGCATAGATGCAGTCTTCCTTGATTGAGCGCTTGGCTTCAGAGGTCGAGGAGAACTGAGTTTTTTCGGATCGCCTGTATTTTCTCAGCACGAAGACCGGGACAGCCATCAGTATGAAGCTTGTCGCATCGGCGACGGGAAGAGCTGTTATGCCGAGAAAATGCACAAGGCCTGGAATGAGACATCCGGAGGCGATGCCGCCGAGTGTGGATGCTGCGCTGACGAGGTGAAAGAGCCGCCTGCCCTGACGGGCATTGAAGGCATCGCCAATGGCGTTCCAGACGATGATATTGCCGAGCGCAGGTGCCGTGATGAGAAAAATCGCATACGCGAAGACAGCGCTTTGGGTCTCAAGGCCGATGAGATGGAAAATCGGAACGCCGAGGGCGGACAAGAGCAGCAGCGAGATATTCAGCTTGGTCGCAGAGACAATGCGCAACAGCTGAAAATACACGAGCGACACGGCCATCAGCGCCAGGCTTGAAAAGATGAAGAAGTTGGCGACATTGATGGCTGGGCGCGCAGACAACAATACGGCATCGCTCAGCGTCCGCCCGAAGACGACGCTTGCAATCGAAGAAAATGTGCCCAGCGCGGCCATGATGAGCGGCAAATGCTCACCTTGGCGAATGTTGAAAAAGCGTGACTCTCGAAACACGATAAACTGACAAAAAAGAGGCGCGAAAAGTCGCGCCTAGGGCGGACGTGAAAGTTACTTTCACGTCCGTGCGGATTGTCATGCGGTATTAGAACCTTGCCTGTGCGAAGATGCCAAGCCCAAAGACATGCGGATCACGCATATAGTATTCGGCGGTGTAATCGACGGAGTCTTTTCTGCGTCCGAGCTGGTTGCGATCGTAGTTGTAATTGATCGTTCCGATCAGGCTCATCATGTCGGAGAGATCCCAGCGGAGAGCGAGCTTGATGGAGTAAATCTCCTTGGGCTCATTTCCGGCCGGGAAGGCAATGATGGTGCTGGAATCCATGACTGCGACAGTCTGCATGCCGCCAGCGAGTGCGCTCGGAGTGAGTGTTTCGCTGACGCGACCGCGATAGGAAGCAGGCTTCTGGATGCCGAACTGCAACGAGGGCAGCAGGTTGGTGCTCTCAAACCAGTATTCGCCTTTGACAGCAAACAGAATCTCGCCAATGCTCGAAGAGCCGCTCGGAAGCGTCATGTAGGGATCGAGGCCGGGGACATTGAAGAGGATGAAATAAAGATCGCGATAGACGAGATCGATATTGATTGCGAATTTGCCGATATAGAGGTCGGAACGGAGCGCGCCAGCAAAGGCATCAATGCGTTTTGTGGATCCGATCTTGTCGGAATCGCCGAGGACTTGTGTGAGCCAGTTGCCTTCGATGGATGCGCGCCATGTGAGGCTGTTGTAATTCTTGGGCTTGCGGAGGAAGTAGTTGGAGGCTTCAAAGCTGTCATCGTTATTGCGATACAGGCGATAATCGATGGATGATTCGGGCTTAAAGCCGTCAGAGAATGCGCTCAAGCGAGCGGAAACGCCGCCGGAGACGACGCTCTTGCCCTGAACGCCCTGCTTGGGGTTACGGCCGGCATCAAAGATTGCGGCATTAGCTTCGAGAGCCCACATATTGCCGACATAACCGAGACCGAGGAGGCCGCCCCAGAAAGCGCCGAGCTCACGGTTGGCAACATCGTTCTTGTCTTCCGTCAGGATGAGCTGACGGGTGGATTTGGCGCCCGCCTGAAGATAGAAGCCATCCCAGTCGAAGCGGAGTTTGAAGCCCGGCGTTGCGAACTGTGATTTCTGCTGTGTAAAGATCTTGTTGCCGCCCCAGGAAAGGTCATAGGTGAAGCCGGCGCGGAAGCGGTCTGCATTTGTCGGGTAGAAGAGGAACGTCAGCTGACGGGCTGAATCTTTCGTATGGCCAGTTTTGGCATCAATTTCGACATCTGTGAACGAATAGCGCGCACGGATGTAAGAACCGTCATCCTTGAGCTTGATATCGCCGGCGGCAAAACCGTTCTCAGGTTCGGTAAGGACTGCAAGTCTCGCAACGAATGCCGCATCAGTCGTGAGGTTTTTGATGAAGCCGGGCATCTCTTTGTAGAGGACGAGATGTGTCAGGGTCTCGTCGCCATTGTCCTGGCTGTTGAGGTTCTCAAAGGGATAGTAGTTGCCTTTGCGGCCGCCGAAGTCGATCTCTGGGCTGTTAATCAGTGACTCTCCGGGCCCTGAAAGCAGGTTATCATCGCTGAAGACAAAGCTCAGACGGGTGTCGACGAAATCACCTGCTGATGCTGCCGGCGCAAACGCAACAAGCGCCAGCAAGCCAGCCAGAATCGCACGCACACTGTTAATGCCTTTGTGACCGTTATGAGAGAATCTCGACTGCATGAATGCTTCTCCTAATGATGTTGGGGAAATGCCCCGAATATATTTTGTTTAAACTCTGAAAAAATACGTTTACGGAAGAGCGGTCTGGCAAAGCTATGGACAGGCCACAGGCATCGACGGATCGGTGGGCGGATAATCCTGTCTGTACTTAGCAAAATCTTCGCATGTACAGAAGCTGGCATAATTCATACAGGTCTCAAGACAGCCGTAGTTTCTGGTATCGCTGATGCACCGGTTGAATGCTTCTTCGGACTTCTTATTGAATGCTTCATCTGGGACTAAATCGCTCTTGATACGCGGTTCAATGACGGACATGACCATCGCGGGGGCAAACTTGGACGCATAGCATGCGGATGCGCTGTTGGCACCTGAGCATCCCGGGAGAATCTGTTTGAAGTTACCAGTCAGGCGTTTGAGATGCCTTTCTGGACAGCGCATCATCTTGCGGCCCGTACTGATATCAATCCAGCTGTAGCAACCTTCAAGGATGTTGAAGTCCGCGATGAGCGTGGAGCTTGCAACAGAGATTTCTGCATTCCCGTCAAGAGTCCATGCCAGCCACTGGTCATAGTTTTCAAGGTTGGACAGTTCAGTGCAGCGTTTGCCGCTGCTCTGGCATTTGGTACGGCATTCGGCTTCGGCTGTACCGGATTCAATCTTGCTGTTTCCGTTGTCATCACAGTTGACGAACTCAGTGGAGAGGCGGACATCCTGAATGGTGACGACAGAGCCTTCAAGGCGTTCAAGCGCGTTCGTCTGGACAGGATTTGTCCTGAGCTTGCTGCCGTCATATCCCGTCGCGCCGGCCTTGGAATCTGCGGCTTTGAGCGCGAGAAGTTCCGGAGAAATGACTCGGGGTTCAGGCGGCTCGATATAGGCGAAAGCTTTCTTTTCTTCCTTGGTGAGCTGACGGTCGTAATATACATTCGAGCAGTCCACGAGGGCGTTCATGGCTTCGATTTCTTCATCGGTGCACGGACGAACTTCGCCTGTTTTTTTGTCGACGCAGGAGCCAGCGCCCTGTTCGCCGTCTTCAGGCGCGGGGTCTGTATCTTCGGCTGTCGAGCGCTCCTTGTTCTGGATGCCCCACGACGGGAACTGGAGCTGCGTCATGCCGGTATATTCAGCGACGCCTCCGGAGACTTCGCAGACACGGTCGCCAATTTCCACGCGCGCGGGCTGCGAATAGGTGAAGATGAAGATCGAGTTGTAATCAGGATCGCCGAGGTCGGTGATGTAAAATCCCGTGGAAACGATGTTCGTCACGACGAGATCATGGCCTTTCAGAGCCTTGAGCTGGCCGTATTCCTTGAGCAGCGGCGAATCTCCGTCGAGCTGCTCAGGATTGTACTGCAGCATCTTGATCGTCTGGGATTCAAAGGTGAATTCTTCGCTGACACCGCTGGCAAGGGTCGGCTCGCAGTATCGTTTGTCTTCTGTGATGCGGCCGTTCAGGCATCCCATGACTGTGGCGGGGCGGCGGTCTGTATCCTCAACCCAGATGCGCGTCGTGCCGTGCGTATAGCGCATGCCGATATTCACGCCCTGAAGGAGCGTCTGCGGTTTGCCGTTCGCGTCGCGCGTCCATTGCCCGACAACACCGTTCGTAAATGTGACTGTGTCTGCGCTCAGCTTGCCTGGTTCGGCATTGATATGGACGGTCTCGTTGTAATCCGGAAGGAAATTGCCCTCGATATCAACGGCATAGGCGCCGATGGCAACGTCATAGCATGTCTCGTTCTCAGGGCACTGTCCGGATGTGGAAAATGCCGTCGGGAATTTGAGCGGCGCATCTGCTGTGCCGAACTGGCCGTCCTGCGGCATGGTCTTGACGATGAACGAATGCACGCCAAGATAATGATGCTCTTCTTTCTCAACACAGCCGAGCATAAGGGGCACAGCGACCATGCACATCGCGAGCGCAAGGCTGGATTTCAATGTGTGTTTTTTCTCTCTCATTTTGCAGCTCCTGGATCGGCTTAATAGCAAGCGTCATAGCCGGCGGCCTGCAGGGCTTCCATGATGGCCGGACCGTTGCTGTACGGAATATCTGTGTCGAGATTTTCATTTCTCGGACGCTGTGAGTTCTGCCTGCCGTCCGTACTCGCGATGAAGCACGCGATATCGCGGCAGATCGTTTCAGCTTTCTTGGAGGCATCCGCGAGGCAAGCATCATATTCACTGATCGGGTTGTAGCCTGCGCACTGAGGATAGCTCGGCAGATATTGGTCAACGCATCTGGTATATTCGCTTCCAGTCTGAAGCTCGTTCTGGCACTGGCCGCCAGGAACAGGCTCTCCCTTGTCATTCACGAGCAGGCCGGCTTCGCCTTGCGCGTAGCATGCTGCGATGTCGTCATCGAAGAATTTGTTATGGCAGTACTGGAAATATGCGCCTTTGAGGCATGTATCGTAGGCCGTCGTCTTGTCGAGGCCCGCGCAGCGGCCGGGGCCGCTCCCGTCGATGCTCGTGTCCGCATTCGCCAGGCAGACTTCCTGTTCGCTATATTTATAGAGCTGCTTGCACCAGCGCGCCTCAAATGCCGCAGTGTCATCCTTGCAGTTCTGGAGGCGCTTGCACGAGCCCGGATTTGCAGGGTCGAACGTCGGGTCATCCTTGCAGCGGTCATAACATGTGCGCTGTTTTTCGATACCGTCGATCAGGACTTCGCGAAGCGCGACGCCCGTGTCTTTCTGTGTCGTGTTGTATTTGAGCGTCGAGAAGCCAGAGCCGCCGTGCGCCATATAGTTGTTTGTCGCGAACTTATAGAACCACTGCGGCTGCATCATCTCGATACATGCCTTGTAATCGCCGATTTCCGTATCGGAAATCACCTGGCAGCTTGACACGCACTTGCTGAAATCTGTCGTGACTGTCCCGTCCGCGTTGACAACGGATGTTTCGCAGCCCGGCTGGTAATAGGGACAGTCGGTATGCGTCGAGCATTTCCCGCGCACAAACCTCACGTCTTTTGCAAAATGGACGTTGTAGATCGTGTCGTTCGCCGAATAGGGATCCGCCGCCTTGTCGTTCTTCCAGGTCACTTCGCAGTATGACGGCGGCTGGTTGTTTGAATCGCGCAGTTTCGGGTTCGTGCAGACCTCGTTGAAGGCATCTGTCCTGTACTGGTATTCGAACAGGTAGCCGAGATCGAGGTAGTCATCGACGACGCGCTTCGCGGTATGGCAGTCGAGCGTATATCGCACGCCGGCAACCTGGATCTGGCTCTGGCAGCCGCGGTTCATCGAGCGGTAGGTGTTGTAGTCAAGCAGCGACCAGACTTCCGTGCCGGAGAGGAACATCGACGCGAGCGTGTTCGGGAACGGGAAGACGTTGTAAAGCTGGTCGTTCGTCACGGGGCCCTGGTTGACGTCGGTACGGATGCCCAGCGAGTTCGTCGCGCCGAAATCGGCTTCCACACGCTGGCGCATGATCATGAGGTCAGCGAGGAAGTTGCCGAGCGGGGAGTCCTTGCCGCCAGAGCCGAAACGCTTCAGCGTCTGCGGCGCATAGCCGACGATGTGGCGAAGGTTAAGGCGGCGCGCGAGCTCGCGTTCATACGGCGCGATCAGGAGCGTCAGCTCCGCATCGTCCTCGATCGTCGATTCAATCGGAATCGGCTCATACTTGTGGCTCACGAGCGTCAGGTCCCACGGCTGGTCCACAAGATTGTTGTGAAGCTCCGGACGCACGAGATAGTCGGGATAAAACACGCCGTCAAAGTGACCGACATATTTCATGAACGCGCCAGAATGCACAAGCGGCACCATCTTCGGATCCGGATTGCCATTCTCGTCCACGCGTCCGTCCGGAATGATCTTCGGAGGATTGAGCACGACATGGAGGTGCCCGCCGAACACGACGTCAAGGCCTTCCGTCTTGCGGATGACGTCTTCGTCTTCGCCAAGGCCGAGGTGTGTCACCATCGTCAGGACATTCGCGTCATTCTTCAAAAGATCAAGATAGCTCTGGACAACCTGGATGTTCTCGAGCACCGTGATGCCGAGGCTGTTGTCGCCATACGTGCTCGACGACATGCTCGAATAGTTCGCCATGCCGATCACAGCCACTTTCAGGCCGTTCGTGTTGATGATCGTGTATGGCCTTGCTACGTCCTTCAGAGGCAGGTATTCGTTGCCCACGGTCGGCTTCCACTGGTAGTTTGCCGCGAGGATTGTGAACTGTGCCTTCGACAGCTTGTCGTAAAGGTTTTCCACGCCATTGTCGAACTCATGATTGCCGATGATGAAGGCATCCATTCCAAGATAATTGGCAGCGTAGATCTCAACTTCGCCGTTGTACTCGTTGAAGATCGGGGCGCCCTGGAAAATGTCGCCGCTATCGACATGAACGCTGTGCTGCGCCTGCGATCGGATCTTGCGGATTACGGTCGCCGCCCGCGCGATACCGCCGAACGGCTCGTTCGCTTGCGTCATGCCGAGACGTTCATCTGTTGCCATCAGATCCATGTCATACGGCAAAATCCGGCTGTGGATGTCTCCCGTATGGATGACCGTCAGCCTCACGCCGCTTTCAAAATCGATGTCGTCAGATTCGACTTCCGTTGTGCATGCAGACAGACTGCTGCCAAGCATCAAAACGGCCCATAGACTCATCAGTTTTTTCGTTGTTACCATCTTACTCCCCAGGTTCCAGGCCTGTACACGTCGCAGGACATTCTTAGCCCTGCAATGTCGCTTCTATTCTATATTCTCAAAACTGTAAACCGCGAAAAACTGCATTTTATGCCGCCTACATGTGGCTAAATCGAGGCTTGCTCTATTTTTTGTGCGTGTGTCGCGCTTGTTTGTGCGCCTATGCTGCGCATACGGCGCTTGTTTGTGCGCGCCTATGCTGCGCATACGGCGCTTGTTTGTGCGCGCCTATGCTGCGCATACGGCGCGCATATCATTCGGCGAAACCGAGCTACCCATCACTTACTAATATGCTAAGCTCAATAAGGGATTTGCTCGAAGGTGGTTGGTATGCCGCGATACATCAAACCCATATACGGATTTCGGTTTTAAACGCCTGTTCGGGACAGAGTCGAATTCTCATAGCCTTCCTGAATGCATTGTTTGAGCAGGCGACCGAGCCGGGCTTCGAAAAACATGTGATCACTGACCTGAATTGCCATCCTGGGGAGCATCTTGGCATTCTCGAAACGGACAGACGCGCAGTGTTTGACGTTTATTGCGAGACCGAGTCTGGGAAGAACGTCGAGATGCAGAATTCCTATCAGCAGTTCTGTAAAGACAGATCTATTGATGTTTTCTGCGATGCGCCATTGATGGCAGGAATATATCGCGGCAGTTCTTGATGACGATCCTGCCGCGCGCACTGTGAAAGCGTATGCGGTTTGTTTTGCCGGAAATGGTGCATGATGAAACTGGTGGAATAGTGCAAATATAAAAGCGGGCTTTTTGCGCAGCATGTTGCGCAAAAAGTGTTTTTATGTGGATATAGTAAGGCCAAAACAGCGAGTATTGGAGGCAATTTGCTAAAGAACGACTGAGCTCAGGTCGGGAGAAACGCGATACGCGAATCTCCGTGGAACTGAATTGCACCTAAGATTTGTCATTTTGGAATGAGAGCGATTTGTTCTATGCTTATGATGTAAGCAGAGATGATAAATCATCAGAACTGAAAATATGGACCGATAGAGAAGTCGAAAAATATCGATGGTCTTTCAGGGAAGACGACGGGAATGGTGAGCTCGAATGCAAATCCGACGTTTTTGTCGATGGTCCATAAAAAGCCGATTTCTGGTGCGATATGTACCGGGCCTTTGTAGATGTAAATATCTTTAAAGTTGTTATATCGGGGGCCCATATCGACGGTGGCATTTGCACCGCCCCAGCCAAATTCGAGACCGACATAGAGTCGGTATGGCTGTTCCCATAACGCAAGATATCGGATGCCGAGACCGACCATGATATTGTACTGCTCGGGGAATTTAACTTCTGCTTTTGCTTTGTTAGAAAGTGATGATTTGACAATATTGTAGAGTTGCCCGCGGACATAGATGCCGAGCTGGAAGTGTTTGGGCAGGTTGAACATCGCGCTTGCGCGGAGATGTAGCGGAAGGGAGGCGATTCCGGGGGTGATTCTTGAGGATAAAGCGCTGTTGGACTCGCATCTGGAGTCTCCATCACAATTGAGCGTCCTGTCATTGACTAAACCAGCTGCTGTGCCGAGCATAATCGAAAATTGGAAGATTTGTGAAACGACGGATGGCGAGAGATTGTTTTTTATTTGAGGTGAGTTGGAGGGTGATGTTTCTGGCATATTGAATAGACATTTACCAGTAAAAAAAATCCGTGAAGGCGTGAGGGCATTTCCTGAGTTGGCAATGAGTTTCTTTTGCGCGTTGTATCCTTCGATATAATAATCGATATAATCGCCTTGTGTGGCTGTTTCGGGCAGTGTCGCGATAAATATATTCGGAGCTTGGGGCGGCGATTTCATCGGGAGCATGGTATAATTAAGATTCCCAGAAGCATAATATATAAAAACTTGGTTGATAGATGTGTGATCTAATATTTTAGCTTTGATGGTGATTGGTTTGCATCGCTCAGATGTTTTGATGTCTTCCACTTCAATACTAGGTGGTATTGCAGGGGGGATTTGACTGTTTGGAGGTGTTATGTTTGAAGGATAGTTTGACGAGTTGTAGGTTGGTGTTTGCTTTGAAGGTGGCGGATTAGATGTCTTTGAGGGAACATTCCATTCATCTTGATTGACTTTCCACGCATTCTCTGGTTCCCACGATTGCGCAAAAGATGTCGCAGGCATTATGAAAGCCGTGATAAGAACTGCAGAATATAGAGCCCTCTTGGCGATTGTTTTCATATTTCTTCTCACGATATATAAATTCGCAAATGGATTAAATTCCATTTGCGAATGTTGAATTGTTTATATCTGCTCAGAAAATTTTGCCCAAAAGCCCTGTATTGCTTTGCGTATGCTCTTGCGTATTCACAACTGGCGCTTTTTCCGGTTGTGTGACTGGCGCGATTTGAGGCGTGACTGGTGCTCGAAACGTGGATGTATCTGTAATCGGTTTTGTATATTTGACCGCGAGCGCTGCGCCAAAACGTCTGTATTTGCAGACCGTATCACCTTTTTCATAAGGCCCCACGGACCTTTCTGTCTTTACGCATGATTGATTCTCTTCAATACTGACATTGACAATGGCATGGCCGCCGACTTCTTGCGCTTTTCTGAGCAAAGAGAGATATGTCATAAAAGGTGAATCGATATTGTCATATTCTTCGGTTGTCGTAAAAACTAGAGATATAGGCTCATATTCTGTATAGGCCGGGATATGAATGTTGTCATATTCCCCTTTGACCAGGCGCGCCGAATGCTTGCTTGTAGTTGTCTGGGAGGTTGGCATGGTTGCTGCGTTTTGAACCGTTGGCTTGTTTGAGGTTGGGGAAAAAACAGATGGTGTCGGTGCTGAACTGCAACCAGACATTGAAATGACTGTAATAATGAGTACGGCAATAGAGGGGACACAACAACGCATGAGATAACCTCCAGGTTTTAGTTAATCATGAAGTGGCAGATATGCCCATAAGGCATAAACTTTCTGCATCATAAAAAAAAATCAACCTTTCTTTACTAAAAAATGAAAAATTGATCGCGGAGATCAAGCATTCATGCAGGGCGAGGGTACGCAAAGTCAGTTGACAGCGCATGATCAGTAGTCCGTCAAGGCTATCAATAGCCGCCGAGGGCTATTGATATTGAACGCCTGCGGCGTTCGTTGTCTCACGACGGTGCGCACAATGTGGAGATGTGATGGGCAGAATATATTTATTCGATCACGCATGCGGTGATGTCGTCGTCATTTGGCTCAAGACAGGAAACTATGTCTGTGTTGATTGACTTAGTTTTTTTGATTTTAATCGCGGTTTGTTTTGACGAGATCAGTTCATTGAGATGTGACGCGAAATGGGTGAGTTCTGTTGATGGGGAAATCATGAGCATCGCATTCGCGAGTTTGACCATATTTCGGTAAGCATTGATGGCGCGGATACGTGCGGCTTTGGTTATGCCAGGGATTTTGGTTGCCTTGTCCTGTACACGTGCAGAGTACATCTGGACAAATTTAGCACATTTGTGGTCGAGGTCCTTTAGCCATGCATCGGCATCTGCTTCGATAAAGATTTCTTTGGGTAGTGCCTTGAGATCAAGGAGCAGTCGTTCCAGAATGCCGTATTTTGCGGAATTGGACATCATTGCCGGGTTCTCGTACTTTGTTAGCTGCTGATAGATCGTTTCGGCCGCTTCGCGCTTTGAATTCACGGGATGTGATCTCATGATCTTGAGGTAGGCATTCAGGCATCCCCAGGCCTGGTCTGTATCATGGTCAGCGGCAGACAGCTCCTTGGTAGTCAGGACATCATCCTTGCCTTTCAGTGCCTCATTGAAATCAGACTGAGCGGCGATAAAATCCTGAGCATAATCAGGGATAACTGTGAACGTGTCTAGGAGCTGGTGCGTAACGTCATTCAAGAAGCCAAACACCTCGTCGTTGCTCAAAAGTTTGAGATTCAGCGTTGCGATTGTATCAGACATGTTGCCCTCCATGGTGAATATGCTGTTTAGTAATACGAACCAGAAAGATACTAACATGTCTTATGTTTCTAATCCAGTGATAATTTAAAGGTGTCGATGTGAAAAAGCGGAATCTTGCGCTGGCCCCTGAGGGTGTCGATGTGAAAATCAGGAATCTTGTGCCGGCCCCTGAGGGTGTCGATGTGAAAAAGCGGAATCTCGCGCTGGCCCCTGAGGGTGTCGATGTGAAAATCAGGAATCTTGTGCTGGCCCCTGAGGGTGTCGATGTGAAAAAGCGGAATCTCGCGCTAGCCCCTGAGGGTGCCGATGTAAAAATCAGAAATCT
>JAFUEE010000035.1 GCA_017464085.1 Pseudomonadota bacterium | reverse complement strand
GCGCCATGACCGGAACAGACGGCGCGGCAACTGGCGCGGCAGGCGGCGCCATGACCGGAACAGACGGCGCGGCAACTGGCGCGGCAGGCGGCGCCATGACCGGAACAGATTGCGCGGCAACTGGCGCGGCTGGCGGTGCCATGACCGGAACAGATTGCGCGGCAACTGGCGCGGCTGGCAGCGGTGCCATGACCGGAACAGACGGCGCAATCATTGGCGCGACCGGAACCTGGACCGAGGATGGCAGCGGTGCAATCCTCGGTTTTGACGGCAGCTGCGGAGTCTCCAATGCCGCTGGCAAATGCGTTTCACCTGAAAGCACGCCCTCAGATTGTGATACCGAAAATGCATCTGCACCCTGTGCAAGCTCAGGCTTCCCTATGCTCGTCATGGACACCGAAGATGCGCCCCCTCCTAATGACTGCGCATCAAATTTTGGCGGCGGCGTGACCATCGTGCCCTCATGGACATCGATCGGATCAAAGCCGTCCTGCCCAGCTGCGCAATCCGACCCCATCTCGACAAGATCAAGGCTCGACCTGTTCACGACAAGCGTCTCAGATTCCTCCTCATCAAACCCGCCAGTATCGCCAATTCCAAGCGCATCAAGAAGCGCATCAACTGTATTCTCGGCAGTATTTGCTTCTTCATCGATGAGCGTGGCGCCGATTGCCGGACTTTTCTTTGCTGAAGGCGCTGCAGCCGCTCCAAGTTTCAACTTTGGAAGCTCGACCTTCTTCGAACTCAGAGATCCCAGTTTGGGCAACCCAGACATCGGACTGCTCCCCAGTTTTGGCAGTCCTGAAGACGAACCGCCAAGTTTGGGAAGGCCTTTATTATTCTGCAATCCCGCCATGCCAGATCCTTTTTTTTCAAACAATAATCATCAGAAATTCAATCCGCCAAAAGGCACGCCCTCTTTGTATGTAAATTAAGCCATTACGCCAAACAATTCATTATTAATCGACATTTTTTTACATGCGCGAACGCTCAGAATGACACGCACAACACATTTCCAGACGCCGTTCTATTCGGTTTCACCTCATACGAACGGCATGGCCGACGCTATGCTGCGCATACGCGTCGGCTTTTTTCGGACAAAAAAAAGCCCCGGTCGGCAGTACGCCTCCGGGGCTAAAATGCTCACCGATTATCGACCGCAACGCGACGAAATATAATACCAGTAATAACCGAGCTCGTCATTCCAGTATTCGCCATCGAACTTCCAGAACAGATGTTCGTCATCCGCGCCCATCACATTGTCAATCATCTGCTCGAACTCATCCAGCGCATTCGGATCCTGCTCCTTGAGCTCCTCACGAGCAGCGTATTTCTCCGTCGTTTCGATTTCGATATCGAGCGCACGGTTCGAATGGTCGCGAAGCTCTTCCTGAAGTCTCTCAAGACGCTGTTTGCCTTTCTTACCTGCATCCACGACGGAAAGCATTTGCGTCGCTTGAAGATCCTGAATCATGCTCTGTCCAAGGGACGAGCCTTTCAGGGTCGTATTGGCCTCAACACGACGCTTTTCCTCATCAAGCATATCGATATAGACGAGCCCGCGGCGAAGGTCACGGTCCTGAACAGAAGCTTCCAAAATCAGCTGAAGCGTCTGATCATACGAATCTTTGTCCGTATTCTTGACCATATACAGGAAATCATACACCTCTTCCGGCTGGAACAGACGGGAGACGAGCTCGTCCACTTTCTGCTTCATAGGCTCATACGTCGCCTTATAATCCGTCAAGATATCCACAACGCGGTCATAATGGCAGTTTGTATAATAAATCGTCGCCTGAAGGAGCATTGCCTCAGGATAATACTTGTCACTGAAATAAGGACTGTTCAGCGTCAGAAGAAGGCCGAGCGCCTTTCCGAAATTATCGACGCGATAATATGCCCAGCTCGCTTCAAACAAAGCATCAAGCCACATACGGCTGTCACGCGAAAACGCATTGTAATACTTCAACGAAGTCGTCCAGCTGTTCGCCGCCTTCTCGCGCTCACCAAGTTTCCAAAGCGTCGAGCCTACCTGGTAGAACACGCGCCCAAGCGCTGCAATCGTAAACTCTCGCAGACGCATCTCATCCGCACTCAGCTTCTCCTTCTCGGCTTTCGAATCGAGCCAACGGAGCACTTCCTTAAACGAATCGAGCGCAGGCTGGCCCTTATTCTGGCGCACATACGTCACGCCTTCAAGATAACGCGATTTCGGATAATACGGGCTGTCCTCTTTCACGTGACCGACAAAGAATACAACGTCATCAAGCTTCGATTCACGATATGCCGCCATCCCAAGCAGATAACCGACCTCCGAAAGCATGCTGTCAGACACTTCTGTCGGGAACTTGTCGATAAAATTATCATAAATACGGCTATATCGGCGAGGCTCACCGGGAAGCTCTCGGCCAATCAGAACAAGATACTGAAGCGTCTCATCATACTCTTTGGTCGTCGTGCCATTCTGAAGAACAGCGTCAAAATGATTCAACGCCGACTGATAAAATCCAGCCTCATAAAGCGCACGTCCGAGCTCGAAATGAAGCTGCGGCGCACCTTCCTGACTGCTCATCAAAGTGTCATGCAGCGCCTGAGCCGCTGGAATGTACTGGCCTGAGCTGATCATCGACTGGGCTTCGGTCAGACGCGCAAATACAGGAGACGATGCATCAAGCTGCTCTGCCGGCGCTGCTGGCGCTGCACTTCCCCCCTCGTCAAAATCAAATCCGCCCCCTTCTTCTTCCGCGCCAAAATCAAATCCATCCTGTGCCTGAGCCGAAAGCGGCGCAAATAACATCGCGGACGCAATCATTGCTGCTCTTATGCCGAACTTACCACTCTTCAGATGCATACTTATGTCTCCTTAGCTCTCAGCACCGCGCTGAAGATCCCTGTTCTTACTTTTATATGCCGTAGAATCTACGCCCTTCTGGCTTTTATCATCATCCAGACGCGCTTGTCAATCCATCTCAGCGCCCACTGGCTCTTTACACCATTTTCTCACAGACATCGCCCCCCCCCGGCAAGCAGCCGGGGGCTTCGGGACTGCTTACGGAAGCGTGAGAATAATCTCAACACGGTCATTCAACGGGCGATTCGTCTTCTTCTTCTCATCATAGCGAAGATTCTCTTTGCCCTTGGCTGTCGTGATCAGGCGCTTGTATTCAACGCCCTGGCTCATCAGGAAATCGCGGACCGTGTCACAGCGGCGCTGACTGACCTCAAAGTAATTCTTCGTCGATTTCTGGACATATCCCTCGATCGTCACCGTCGTGTCCGAATACTTCTTCGCAAGTTCCGCCACGCGGCGAAGCGCATCAAGCTTGACTGGAAGAATCTCAGACTTATCCTTCTCGAATGAACCCGCGAGAATAATCACAGTGTTCCGCATATCCGTCAAGACATTCTCGCTGCCGACAATATTCTGAGCTTCCGTGAAGAGCAGCTTCTGACGCTCGGCCGCTTTCGCGGACTGCTGCTTGCTGTCGAACTCAGGCTTGGCGAGTTCATAGGCTTTCGAAAACATCAGGCGAGCCTCTTCCGCACTTGCGCTCGCTTCCGCGCGCTGACCGCGCGCATTCTTCTCGCCAGCCTCTTTCAGCTTCGCCTCTGCCGCATCGAACGTCGCTTTCTGGGTCAGCGGCGCCTCAACGCCCACAGCCTTCTCGCGCTCCGTCATCGCCACCTGAATCCGGTGCTCCACATTCGCCATATCGGAGTTGGAAATATTCTCCTTCATCAGAGCAATGCTCTTCTCAAGGCCGTCCTGTTTCGCCTTCAGTGTCTCCATCTGAAGCTTGATCGCATCATACTCTTTGTCGGCTGCTTCCTTGCGGGCTTTTGCTTCATTCATCTTCGCCTGCGCGCGGGCCGTCGCATACTGGCGCTGCGCGAGCGCCGCATACGTCTTCGCCATCGTCTGCTCGCCATCCTGCCAAGCGTTCACTGCCTGATTCGTCAGATCCGTGCAAGCCTTGTAGGCTTCGGGAGCAGCGCCGTTGATGTCCGCTGATTCCTCGCTCGCCCGGAGCTCCTCGAGCTGCACGAGCTCGGCAGGCTTCTCCTGCGGACCGCACGCCGTCATGCCACCAAATGCCGCAGAACAGATCAATACCAACTGCCCAATCGTCTTAACTTTCATCTTCATTTCTCCCTGATCTGTGGCTCTTCTACTTCTTCATGCTCTCAAGCTTGCCCTGAAGGACTTCCTCCTCAGCCGTCAGCTGCTGGACCATCGCGTCGAGCTTCCCGTAATCGGCCTTCAAAGACTTCAGACGCGATTCCGCTTCCATCGCCTCACCCATCACGCGATCGCGCTCAAGCGCTACCTCCACAAAATCTACATAAACCCCGATCTTCAGAGACAGCGTCTTCACTTTGTCCGTCTCATCCTTGTCAATCAAAATCCGCGCCTCGTCAATCCAGTTCGAGATCTCGGTCATCTCGCTGCTGTAGCGCGTCGTGTCCATCGTCTTGAGACGCTCCACGCGGTTCTGATTCTGACGAATATCATCCCGATACTTCTGAATATCCTGACCGAACGCACTGGCCGCTGGAATGCTCATGAAAACAGCCAGACCAACCATAAAAGCCCGGACAGAACGATTTAAATTCAGCTTCTTCATGTAAGCTCCTTAACATTAAATAATAAACTGACAACAGCCTGCCCCTGCACATCTTTGCGATCATTGTCGAAACTTCAAGGAACAGTCTGTGCCACGACATACTCAGCTTACAGGTTTAACGCGAACATGACAAAAATTCAATCCAATATACCACGGCACACGCAATTCCCTTTTTTAATACACGCATGAAACCGCATGCTGACGAACGCATGCCGCACGGCATCCGCAGCTTTTGCTGCATACATTCCAATTCGCCATTATTCCATATTGACAGCATGCGGCATTTTGCGACAAAATAAAGATGTTTTTGAAGGTAGTCTCTTACCTGATCCTTTGACGGCCCATGCACAGCAAGGGGTCACAGCCTTAGTGAGTAGAATTCCATGACGGACGAGCCGAATTCATCGCGCCCCATTCGCACGACAACAGCACGCAGAGGCGCACGGCGCGGCTTAAGACGCTCCAAAACACTCGCAGTTCGAGGACTGACTCGCGAAAAAATCGAAGAAGCTCAGCTCATCCTCCAGGCCTTTGAACAGTTCAGGCCGCGCTCAAGAGGCGACTGCAGAAACGCTCCGAGGCCATGCCCATGGGTCTCTTGCAAATATCACCTCTACCTCGATATCGTGCCCCAGTCCGGATCCATAAAAATGAACTTTCCAGACCTCGAGGTCTGGGAAATGACCGAAACATGCGCGCTTGATGTCGCCGACAGAGGCGGCATCACGCTCGAAGAAGTTGGCACCCTGCTCAACCTCACACGCGAACGTATCAGGCAGGTCGAGAGAAGCGGCATCGACAAGCTCCGCGCTGCACTCGGGGATGAAGCAGATGATGCGCTCTTCGCTGAAGAGGAAGATGATTATCCTCCGGAATGCGACGAAGACGACTCCGACGAATGATCCCCCGCTCGCCACGCTCTACAGCATGCCCGCGCATGCCCTGTGAGTCGCGCCGCACGCACCTGCACCCCTGAACACCACGCCTTCAGGATAGCGGCACATAGGCTGCCCTCTCTTTCGGCACAAGCTCGAAACTTTCCAGCACCGGCTTGCCTCGCTCGCACGCCAGACCGCTCCCTGGAAAACATCCGGGATGCTCGGCCACGCCATGCAGGCTGCTCCCCCTGAAAAACACCTGGGAGCCAAAACGAGACTGTATCTGCGCCACCGCGTCATCGACACGCCCGTCGCGCGCCCGGACGGCATCACTGGAAAAAAGTTCAAGCTGATGCGGCACGTCATCGGCCACCAGATTATACAGACGCACGCCCAGCGCATGTACGCCGCGACAGAACTCGTAGTGCTGCGACAGAAGCATCAGAAAATGGTCCGCCACTGCACGGCTAGTGTCAATCTTGTGAGAAACTTCCGCCTGATAAGTATGGAATTGAAGGCTGCTGTCGCGCACATATATCTGTATCCCGCGCGCAGACATCCTCATCCGGCGAAGCTCCGTCACCGTCCGCTCTGAAAGAAATGCAATCACAGGCCAGGCATCCGTGCTGCAGAACAGGTCGGCCGGAAGCGTCGTCCCATGCCCCACTGACTTCTGCGCCGCCGACGGCCCCCCAGGGAACACCGGCGTGTCGTCCAGACCTGCGGCATCACGCCATATACGTGCTCCATTTTTTCCAAACTGTGCGCGCATGAACGCCTCCCCGGCCCGCTCGATGTCGCCAAGCGTGCGCACGCCCAGCCGGCGAAGACGCTGAGACGTCGACGGGCCGACCCAGAGCATGGCGGATGCCGGAAGATGATACAGCTGCTCACGAAAATGATCCGGCGGCACGACCGTCACGGCATCGGGCTTGCGCAGGTCAGACGCGAGCTTCGCAAAGACCTTGCAAAAACTCACGCCCACAGACACCGTAACCCCGAACAGATGACGCACCTCGCTGCGGAGACGGTCCGCCACTCGCGCCGCCTCCGAAAAGTCACGCACCTCAAGCGACATGTCCAGCCAGCACTCGTCCAATCCAAACGGCTCCACAACCGGGGAATACCGGCCGTAATGCGCCCGAATCAGCCTGGAATATCGCTGATATACCTCAAAATGCGGCAGCACAAACCGAATCCCAGGACACTTGCGGGCCGCAACGCCTACCGGATCGCCCGTCTTCACGCCGAAACGCTTCGCCTCCTCCGACTTGGCGAGCACAATCCCTCTTCGCGCGGCCGGATCTCCGCACACGGCAACCGGCACGCCGCGAAGGCTTGGGTCGAGCACTGCCTCTATGCTCGCAAAGCAATTATTGATATCGCTGTGAAATATGATCCGCATCCCATCCCTCGCACTTGTTCATTCCCGCATCCCCTGACCAGCACAGTCCTCCAAGCGCCCTCGTATATCGCACATACGCCACACGCAAATGCATCACCCCCCCAGCCTGACGCCCCTCTCTTCATAAGCAATAAGCTCAAAGCAATAAGCGCCCCCGCACGCCCATGCGCTGAACCGCGCGTCCTCCCATCACGCCCCCCACCAGCCTCGGACGCGCGGCCCCTTGCGAGCCGTATCGCCGGAGGCGAAAGGCGAGAAAAGAGCGCCGCATCGCCAAAGGCGAAAGGCGCGAAAAGGGGAGCGCCGCATCGCCAAAGGCGAAAGGCGCGCGGGGAACGCCCCGAATAAAACAAATATTACCTATTCTTTTGTTCAATGAAAATACAAATTTGAATATTTTTTCACATGGATACATTCAGCTTTTGATCCTTTCATTTTTCTCGACAAGCCATAAAAAGGCGGCTATTTTCAAAAAGTTGGGCAATTTTGCCCCAAACTGGAGCCCGATATGAAACGCCTTTGGATCTTCGCCGCCGCCATGCTCACCATTTCCGCCTGCAATGACGGCACGAACGACGCACTGCAACCATCACAGCCACCACAACAGCAGAATCCTGAAGACCCCGAAATCCCGATCACACCACTGACATGCGAAAATCTCATCTGCCCATCCGGATGCTGCGAGGCGCAATGCGTCGATCTGCGCACCGACAGAGAGCACTGCGGAAGATGCGACACAAAATGTTCAGGTTTCTGTCTGAACGGAACATGCGTCACTGAATGTTCAGGGGAAACAGCCAGGCTCTGCGCAGGCGCATGCGTGGACATCGCCACAAACGGCTCGCACTGCGGCGGCTGCGACAATGCCTGCGGCCCGCACATGACTTGCCAAGGCGGCCAATGCGCATGCATGCCCAGACATGCGGATTGCGACGGGAACGCTTATAACGGCTGCGAGAGCGCCACGCCGGTCTGCCAATGCATCACAGGAGAGACCGCGCCTTGCTATCCCGGACCGGCAGGAACAGAAAATGTGGGCATCTGCCGGGCTGGACTGATGACTTGCGAAGACGGCTTCTTCAACTACTGCGAGGATTTCGTCGAACCCGCAACCGAAATCCCATACAACGGCCTGGACGACGACTGCGACGGCATCGTAGACGAACAGATCGATGAGGACGGCGACGGCTATGTCTTCGGATACGGCCCGGGCTTCGACTGCTGCGATGGCCCCTCAAACTGCCGGGCTGTCGATCCCGCAAAAATCAATCCGGGCGCGATCGAAGACCCCGGAAATCAGATCGACGACGACTGCGACGGCATCATCGACGAGGACGACAGCCTGCTCTGCTCCACTCAGGCACACACATTCACGCCAAATGCGCCGCTCTCCGATAACGATGCAGCGCTTCTGGCGCGCGCGATGGACATCTGCACCACGGCGACAGAGACATCCGGAAGCGGCCTGATCAGCGCAACGCTGCGCCTCGCAGACGGCTCGCTTCTGCCCGCCACAGGAAACGCCGCCGTCTGCGGGAAAACAACGCTCATCTCCCCGGCGGAACAAGTCGCGGTCGCCACAGACCTGGGCGGCGTCGTGCGCGCGCTCAACGGCACCATGGCAGTGCTCGCTTCCGGAAAAGCCAGGGGGCGCGAAAATACCGGTTACAGAGACTGCACAGGCACCGAGGTCCCCGCGCCGGCGCGCTTCCTCTCCGCTCATGGCGGCGCACTCCCCGTCAGCGACACGTGTTTTGACCCGGCTAAACCGCCCACGCACAAAATGGCAAACGACTCCGTCATGCTCAGGCTCAAGCTGCGCGCGCCGTCCAACGCCAAAGGCTTCAAATTCCGCTTCAAGTTCTTCTCAAAAGAATACCCCAAATACGTCTGCAACAACTACAATGACTTCTTCCTCGCGATGACCGATGCTGCAAGCGCTGAAATCCCAGAGGACGGGAACATCTCGTTCGACAAAAATCACAACCCCGTCTCCGTCAACAACGCCTTCTTCACCGAGTGCAACCGAGCCGCATGCACCGCTGCAAAGGGATGCAGCGACTGCACGGACGGACCCGCAAATGTCCTCGCCTATGTCGCGGACGAACGGCAGGCTGGCGCCACTGAATGGCTCCAGACAAGCGTACCGGTCTCCCCGGGGGAAGTCTTCACGCTCGACCTCATCATCTTCGATGCTGGTGACTACACCGGAAACAAATCATCGCAAAACGGCTGGGGGCACCAGCGCGACTCCCTCGTGCTCATCGACAACTTTGAATGGTCGGCAGAGCCCACACAGCTCATCACTGTCATCAACTAGCTTATTTGTCATAAAATCCGGGATGTGCTAATCATCCCGCGTTGTTCCCGCTCCATTTCTGGCAGGGCGCACACTGGCAGGCATCAGACGCCCGGCTGCATCCGAAAGCATCCGATCTGCCACTGAATGACGCCGAAATCCTTACACACTCTCACTCTTTCATCAGCCGCTCATGATCTCATTTCTGCTCAAAGGCCTGATCGTCGGCCTGACAGTTTCAATCCCCATCGGACCGGTCGGACTGATGTGCCTTGAAAATACCGTCACGCGCGGAAAAAAAGCCGGCCTGAGCTGCGCATCTGGAATGGTCCTCGCCGACATCGTCTCGGCATCGCTCATGATCATCGGGCTGGGCCTCTTCTACGAAACCATCGTCGAACACCAGAAAATCGTCAGGGCTCTGACCGGACTCGTCTTCGGCATGCTCGGCATCGCGATACTGCACGCAAAAAATGACCTGCCGGCATCACCGTCCAACAAAGCGCTTGCCGGGCTCTCAGCATCCTCATTCCTGCTCGCGATCTCCCCGACGACATTCGCGCTCATGCTCGTGCTCTTCCCCGCACTCGGACTGACCTCGAACGAACACGCTGCCCTCATCATCTGCGGCGTCGGGCTGGGAAGCGCAGCTTGGTGCATCGTCATACTGCATGCAGGCTCATATATCCGGAAATGCCTCGGCGACAACGTCGCCAAATTCAGAATCGCCGTCGGCGTCATCTTCCTGGTCATCGCCGCGTTCGGCATACTCTCCACGCTTTTCTGACACCGGGACACTGCGACGCGCAAATGCATAAAGGGTGAAATTCATGGCATGGACAGACTTTGAAACGCTCGTTGAATCAACGGTCAAAGACCTGGGCGATTATCTGCGCATACAAAATAAATTCTCAGAACACGACATCGCTCGCATACAGGAAGTCTGCCGAGATTTCTGCCACTTCCACTGCAAGGATATACGGAAAGCCACAAAACAGGACTACGCTTTCTATCTGCAGCTTCACGCGCTCAGCCCGGAAGACGAACGAGAATATGCCGCCATGCTCGCGAATATTCAGAAATTCGCCCTGAACTCCGAACCCGCGCCCGAAGCGCACGTACAGAATGAAGCGCAGGACCCCAAGCTGAGAGAGCGAAAAATCACAAAGGAAACGCTCCAGTCTGAAACCGCCATCAGCGAACTCTTCATGCTCAGCGAAAATGAAGAACATGGCGCGCACCTGCAGGCTCCTTCGGAATCTTTCCAGTTTCCAAGACATTCCGGAAACTCGCTCTCCGCCACCATGGACACGCCTGTGCCAGCCACGCAGAAAGCATCCCTGCCCAACAGGCCACAAAAACAGGACTTCTCCGCCGAAGAAGCTGAAATACTCAATAATCAGACAAATCTCCCGGAAAGCATGCTGCGAAACTCGACCGAAACACTCAGCGCACCGCCAGACGCCACTCAGCAGGCCACGCCCCCAAAACCGGCATTGACCATTCCGCCGCGCGAAAACACTCCCGTCGAAAATCACGAAGTCATTCCGCCTGCCACTGCCGAACCCGAAAATGCACTCTCGGACAGAATGCGGAGCGTCAGCGGCATCGCTTACAATTTCAACAAAGATTCACTTCAGAAAATGCGCGAGTTTGAGAAAAAACAGGCTCGCGCGACATCCAATTCAGACGCCGGGCCAATCGATATGTCCCTCGTCGGCTCATTCCGCCCGTATCTCTTCGATTCAAAATACATGATCGACAGGCCGCTCGCGAAACCTGATGAAATGACACCCTATCCGCCGCAGCTCATCATACACTACCTGATCCCGCTCTCCCCGGCGGTCTTTCTGATTATCCTCGCCGGCATACTGCTGCAGATATTCACGCCTGCCGGCATCGTCTTTTTGCTTCTCGGTCTCATCGCGCTCGCGTTCGTCCTGCCGGATGTACTCCCCGCAGTCCAGCAGACGCCTCAGGCCACGCTCAACGCCTATCTCAACGCACGTGCCGGACGCTGCTACGGGCGCGGCTCCACACTGCTCGCGCGCAACAAACAGGCTTCAAAAGACCTCGACATGCCGCAGCTCTGGACACCGGAACCCAAATGGGCAAACGCGCTGCTGCAGCGCTTCAAAAAATTGCCGCTCGCCTCCACGCGCATCGTCTCCGGCTCCGAAGCGCAGAATGCCGTGCTCCTCATACACTGCGACGAAACAAGCTATTTCCTCGTCTCCATGGCCAGAATCGGCGCAAAATGGTACATCTGCGACCCAGACCTGACCCCAAAGGAGCTCTAATTTATCTCAGTGCAGGCTATCGGCCTTTTCAAGCCCAGAGCTTGCGCTCCGACGCTTGCTGGACGCCCCCACAAAACCAGCCTCCGGCCAGATATCGGCCGATACGCCTTGCACGCGCGCCTATTTCATACGGCGCGCTTTTTTATGTGCGCCCGGAAGCGCCCCTCACGCGCCAAGCCGTCAATCGCCTTGCCCAAAACACGCATTGACCTCAGGAAGCTCCAAAAACTTAAGCGCCCGCGCATCCGGCAAGCATTTTCCAAACGTTTCAAGCGACCCAGATGACGCCTGCGCCTGCACATTCACCCAAAATGCCCCCCACTGCGGCAGCATCGTCCGGCGCTCGAGAAGCGCACGCATCGCAAGCGAAGACACACCGCCGACATCCCCAGCGCCCACAAGCTCCCCGAGATAACTCAGACGACGCCGATTCGCTGTCAGCGCAGACTCCGTCGGCCTGATCATGCGCTCCAGCCATGCATCGACGCGCATGCAGTGCGCGCTGTCCCAGGACTGGCGCAGCTCCGGCGCATACTGCCTGTAAAACTCAGCGGCTGCCTCCGGCGCCAGAGACGGTTTCTGCGCGCGCATCAGCCCGACCACGCGACTGCGCATCGCCGGACGCATCCATGGGCCCGCCTCAGCCAACGTCTCAAATGCCAATGACGGCACTTTCAGTGATATCACGCGGATATACGTCCCCAGCGCCTCTTCCGAAATATCCTCTCCCCGTATGGCGCGCAACATGACATCGAATGAATGGAGCTGCGGATGCACCAGCCGGCTCTTCCCTTCGGCCACATTCCCCGCATAAGACGCCGCACGCGCATAATCCCCAAGGCTCCACATCGCCCAAGCCCCCAAAAGCTTCCGGGGCAGCATCACATCCTTCTTTTTCGACTTCGTCTTTGTCCACGCGGCAAACGACTTGTCGAGCTTCTTGAGCTTCTTCGGATCCATGTGATCCGCCACCCAGCGATATGCCGTGCCATTCGCCGCCCAAAGACGCTCCGCTTCTGAAAAAAATAATCCTTTCAACACCCTGCGAGATGCGTCAAAACGGCACAGACGATAATAAAATCCTGCATCCGGCCAGATTTTCTGAACGACGCGCTCCACGCGCGCATTCGTCGCGAAACGCGTCTGCTCCACGAGCATCAGGCGAATCACATCCAGCTCTGCCAGCCAGGTCTCGAGCGGCGCGCCCTCCCAATACGCATTCAGCGGCCCAGGCATGCCATAACGCCCGTAAAGCCCCTCAAGCGAACGCGTCAGCCTCAGAAGATCCTCAGAAGAAGCATCCGCATCCTTCGCGCGAAGCGATCTCAGGCTCTCCGCGAGCACCTCCTGCACGGCTGCCGCATCCACCAAAGCAGCGCGTTCCTGCACAGACAGCCTGCACGAAACAGACTCCCCCTTGTCCGCCTCCACACGCCTCTCAACGCCTGCCTCAAATGTCCCTGATCTACCGATATCTTCCAGCGAAAACACAAAAGAGACATCCGAACCTTCCCAGCCGCACTTCACGCCGGCAGAAATTTTCCCCCAATGATATGCCAGCGTATCGCGCTGCATCCTGAACTTCCGAGCGCGCACAGCATCTCCCGCATCACTCGCGACACGTATCAGGTCCGGCAGCATCTCCGAATAAAGCCCCAGACGCGCACGCTGATCGACATCTATGTCAAAAAGCGCATCCGTAAAATCCCAGAATATGCCATCATCGCTCGAAAATCTCCCTGCCTCTCCGAGCTTCTGGCGCATCACCCACTGCACAATCAGAAAATCTCTGTCCTCTGGGGAAAGCACCGCCTCTATGCCCGCAAGATCCCCAGAAAGGCGCGCCGTCTCTTCCGTGCCTCCCAAATACTCAAGCCCCAGCGCGCCTGCCAACGCGAAACGCCCTTGCGCATCGCCTGCATACGCTTCCTCCTTCCCCCACATCCCCTTCAGAACGCGGATATTGCGCGCCAACATGCGCACGCGCGCACTGAGGCTCATCCCCGCTGGCACCACTTCCAGAGGCGCTTCAGCACCTGCTGCGCTCACATCCACAGGCGCTTCAGCACCTGCGACGCTCGCATCCTCCGGCATACGCTCTGCGCGCTCACTCCCCGATGATGCAGCCGACCCCATTTCCTGACCTGACAGCAGCGGATTCGGCGACTGCGCCCACACCGATGCACAAATTGTCACACTGGCCAACACGCCTGCCGCAAAATTCCATGCTTTCCAACAGCTTTTCATCACACCATCCCTGTGCTTTCCCCCGCCCATGTATGTATCATGCTAACAAAAAAATCACTTTTTTGAAAAAAATCGGACTTTTTTCTGACAATTGCCATATATCTATATAGATACCTTTGCAATTCAAGCGACAAGTTCATACCCATACCTTACTCGAATACGAACGCGATCCATATCAGACTGCTCGCTGCGCACCTGATATTTCACCCGCGCGCATCCATGATGACTCACAGGCTCAAGGAGGAGCCTCTCGCTATGTCCATGTCAGTTCTCGCAGACACGCCGATGAAAAAAAATTTGCTCACACAGGCTGCGCTCGCAGACACGCTCACAGGAAATACCATCTGTCCATTCATCGACCAGAAATACAAAAACTCTAGCCTTGTATCCGCACTCAGACGAGGCATCGGCGACACATCCGTCTCTCCCATCAACAGCACCGACGAAAAAACTGTCTCTCTCGACCTGCCAAATGCCCAGGCAGGCGAAACACCAAAATCCACACAGCTTCTTTCAAGCGCCATCACCGCACCAGACGCGCAACGCCAAATCCATTCCAACCTCCGCAAAGCCAAAATCGAAAGCGATATCCATCACACACATTCCGGAAATACCCTCGAGTGCACCCAGGATGAAGACTTTGCCCCGCAAAACTCGATCAACCTCATCCAGGACATGAACCTCTCTGATACCGTGCTCGACCCAAGACAGTCCAAAACCCCTTCTCGAGAAATCAACATCGGAAGCATCGTCGATTCCAGATACGAAGTCCTCTCTGAAATCTCGCGCGGCGGACACGGCGTCGTCTACCGCGCACGCCAAATCGGACTGGACCGCGTTGTCGCACTCAAACGTCTCCACGCACATCAAGACAAATCCATCACACAGCGTTTCTTCCTCGAAGCAAACATCATTAAAGAACTCGTTCACCCAAACACAATACAGCTCTACGATGCTGGCATCGACGACGACCACCTCTATATCGTCATGGAATATATCGAAGGACGCTCGCTACACGACCTCCTGCGCGAAGAAAAACGCCTCAGCATTCCAAGAGCCGTACATATCACCCTACAGATCCTTAAAAGCATCAACGAAGCTCACCAGCGCGGCATCATACACCGCGATCTCAAACCCTCAAACGTCATCCTCAGAAACGTCATCGGCGAAAAAGATTTCATCAAAGTACTCGACTTCGGAATCGCCAAAGCAAAAACCAAATCTCGCGAAAAACTCACTCAGGCTGGAAAAATCATGGGCACGCCGCAATACATCGCACCGGAACTCTATTACGGCGACGAAGCAACGCCCGCAGCTGACCTGTTCACCATCGGACTCATGCTCGTCGAAATGGTCACTGGAAAATGCCCGATGCCCAAACAGCCAAAAGAAATCATCAAAATCGCCACACAAAAAGATCCCATCCACATCCCTGAATGGGTGCGGCAAAGCGAAATCGGCCCGATCGTCATGCGCGCGCTTCAAAAAGACCGACATGCGCGATACAAATCTGCACAGGCCATGATCGATGACCTCCGAAAAGTCGAAATCATGCACTGCTATCAGGAATATCAAACCGCAGCCACAAACTCACAGCTGGCAAAGCCGCGAGCCAACCGCAGCAAATATTTCCTCATCGCAATTGCCGCTTCCGTGGTCATCATCGCCAACCTTCTGGTCGTTTTTTTCATGCGATAGCGACGACGACATCAAGCGAGCATCCGTGGGGGTAGGCGCGTATTGGCGCGGTTTGAGGGCGCGGGCTATGGCGTTGCACGCCATACGCCTCGCAGGCGCGGCTATTTGCGTGTTTGTAGGCACGTGTCACGACACGTGCCTACAAACACGCAAATACGCCACTTTGTTGCTTTTTTATTCTCTTGGTACCGTATTTTCAACACTTATGAATTTCACAAGAAGCGCACTTGGTACAACCTTTGCAATAAGTCTGTACATCTTGTAAAAAAGCATTGGTGTATAGGTCGCACAGCCTTTTTCTGCTCTTTTCATGGCCTTGACAGTTACTTGGTTAAGATTCAGATACGGTTGTATGTCCATATTTCCACCACCGTTGCTGTTCTGATGAAACATTTCCGTATCCATTTTGCCTGGTGACAACAGCATGATATTTACACCACGCTTATGTTCCTCTTCATGAAGTGCTCGTGCAAAGAAACGAACGTATGCTTTGCTGGCACTATAAACCGCACGCCATGGAAGTGGTGCAAATGAACCAATGGAACCAGTGATAATCTGATAGCTTCCTTTATTCATATATGGCAAACAACAACGGCTAATCATTGTGGTGCCCGTAACATTAAGATCGATTAGTGAATAGATATCTTTTCGACTCATTTCTCTAAAGAGTCCGGCTCGATCAAATCCAGCATTATTAATTAACACCTTAATGTTCGGAGCCTGAGTTTTTAGCATCTCATCAAACATTTCTATACTTTTTGTATCCGAAAGATCCAATGGAATTACACGAATGTTTCTATCTGAATACTGGTTTGCAAGTTCTTTTAATTTATTTTCACGACGAGCAATGATCCATATCTCATCAAGAGCAGGATAACGTTCTACCACTTTTTCAAAAAAGACTTTTCCCAGCCCTGAAGAGGCACCTGTTATAATTGCGATATCCATTGATTTCACCATTAAAAAGGGATGTGATAGTTTAAAAAGCGAGCTATCCTCGAATTCTTTTTGCATAACGGCAACTCGATTACAAGCGAATTCAATATAACTCAAAAAATGTGCCGGCGCATCGCTTACGATAGCCGGACACAAAGGCGCATATGCCCGCAGGGCATAGCGCCAAAAGTCTCCCCTCCCACACAAAAATCAATCAGACGCATTTGCCCACTTCATGAGCCAACCAACAACCTCGCTATACCAAAGCGCGCTGTTCGCGGGCGTCAGCACCCAATGTCCTTCATCCGGGAAATAAATCAGACGGCTCGGAACACCCATATACTGAAGCGCCGTAAACAACGCCACGCCCTCTGATATAAAACACCTGAAATCCTGCTCGCCTTGAATCACAAGCGTCGGTGTCTTGAAATTCTTCACAAAGCGATGTGGCGAGTGCTTCTGACACGCTTCCGCGACATCAAAAGGCTTGCCGCCAAATTCATACTCGTTGAACCAAAGCTCATCCGTAATATAGCCCGACATCTCGGTGTTAAAGATTCCGTCATGGCTCACGAACGCCTTAAAGCGATCCGTATGCCCCATGATCCAGTTGATCATAAAGCCGCCAAATGATGCGCCAGCAGCCGTCATGCGGTCTGCATCAATCTCCGGAAAACGAGACACCAGCACATCGACAAACCTCAGCACCGCTGCCGGACAATCATCGCTCCAATGCTTCGAAATCGCACGCGTCAAATCATGACCATACCCCGTCGAGCCATGCGGGTTGCAAAATGCCACCATCGCACCCTGTGCTGCAAACATCTCCACATTCCAGCGATAGTGGAACGAATCGAGAAATGCACCCTGCGGCCCACCGTGAATCAACAGAATCAGGGGATACTTTTGGGATGCGTCAAATCCTGGCGGACGAACAACATACCCCTCAAGCTGAATATCCTTATAGTCGAAAATCACGCTTTCTCCCGGATCCATCTCCACATCATCAAGAACAGCGCCGAAATGCGTGAACTCCGTGACCACCTCTTTCGACATCTGCTCAGACCCGAGCGAAATGCGCGGCTCAAAATGCTCCAGCCCATTCAATTCAACGAGCTCTGCGGGCTTGTCGAGCGCCTCCACAACCGCGAGGATTCTCCCCATGTCCGTCGTAGACACAAAACTCATATAGGTGCGCCCGCAAGTCAGCTGACACACCTCCCCGCTCTCAAGCGAAAGCTCATACAGGCTGCTGTGCGCAAAATCCTGCGATAAAAACAGAATCTTCCGCCCCTCAACCGAAACAAACTGATCAACCGAACGCTCAAAATGTTCAAGATACAGACGCGTCTTGCTAGTCCGGATATCATAAACCTTAAAGCGCACCGCGTCCGCCTCATACCCTGGCGTGAGCATCGAACCGTATGCAATCTCATGCTCAGAGATAAACGCCGGCATGGAATCACAGCCATCTGTATCCGAAATGCGCTTCACATCGCCGCGCCTGATGCCATCGAGCGTCATCAAATAGACCGAATTATTCGTCGAACGCGCTGTATCGGCCTCCGGATTCTGAATATAGACGACGCTGTTCCCATCTGGCGAGAATGCGTAGCTGTGACCGAAATCAAGCGAGATCGGGGGCGTATCCACATCTTCCGGCGTCAGATCGACCATCTCTCCAGAAGCGACATCGACGATAAAGAGATGATTGCGCTTATTTTCCGTCCAGGCATCCCAATGGCGATAAAACAGCCTGTCGGCAATGCGCGCACGCGCCTTGGGGTGCGAGCAACCATAGACGACGGCCATATCCGGCGCTTTTCCCGTCTTCTCGAACTCGGCCTGTGCATCCTTATTAATATAGACGCTGCGCGTGAACAGAACTTTCGAACCATCCTGTGAAACGACCGGAGCCGACACGCCCCCCACGCCCTTCGTCACCTGACGGATATCGGCGCCATCCAATGATGCTTCAAAGAGCTGCCCATCGGCGACAAAGAACAACTTATCCCGGGTCACCGCGAGTTCGGATGCCCCGTCTTTTGCGAGCAAGATGCGGCGGATCTCGCGAGTATTCAGATCGACGAGATAATTGACGCTGGCAGAAGTATTCTCATCGAGGTTCACGCGCGTCGCCGCGAGCCACGCACGCGAGCCATCAGGGGTCATGGCGACTTGCCTCAGGCGTTCAACTTTAAAGAGATCCTCGATGCTTAATGGATGCGGCATGGTCATTTCCTTTGTGTTAGGCAAAAAAAAAGCCTTTGCAAGACTGCAAAGGCTTTTTTAATGGTTCTAAATGGGGCGTACTGGATTTGAACCAGTGACTTCCACCGTGTGAAGATGGCACTCTACCGCTGAGTTAACGCCCCAACTTCCTGTCCATCGTGATTTCTCACTTAAGACAGGTGCGCTTATAAAGGCATTTGCATTTTCTGTCAACCAAAAAATTTCATCGGCGACGTTTTTTTACTGAGCCGGCTCATAGTGGTTGTTATCATCCTTCCAGTCTCGCTCGATACTGCCTTTGCAAGTGACATCTTTCGCACAGTCCTCTTTGGTAATCGGATACCGAACAAGATTGCCAGATGCATCACGCTCAAAATCTTTACCATTATCAATCAGCTTATATTTAAAGTGAAGACTGTCTCGCAAATCGCTGATACGCTCAACTGTTTCCGGATTGAAACAGACCTTGACGAAATCACCACCATCCACGACATCTTTTACCTTTTCAAACCTGTCCGGCGCTCTGCACGGAACCGACAGGCAGCTATAGCCTGAACGACAATCCGCATCCTTCTCGCAAGACTTCAGACACAGATCATAACCAAGACGACCGATAAAGTCCTTTTCTACATCGGTGTCAACTGAAACCATCAGCGGCTCTGTATAGTGCAAAGCTACCGTTCCGGCCGGACATTTTGATTTGGTGGCTTCTTTATGACGCGTAGGCGTATTGATCAAATCCACCAGACCAGTCAACTTTTCTTCTGGATTGTCATGAAATCCCAACACATTCCAACCATCTGCATAATTGGTTGGATCTTCCTGATAATTACTGGGATTTTTAGGCTCTCCAAAAAATGTATCAAACACATCCCCGCGAACCGTCAAATCATACGAACCGACAAGACAATAACCATTGGGCGATGCAAACGAAAATCCCCCCTGCTTATCCATAAATGCTGCTGTAAACACCTCGAGCCAGTCCAATAGCGTCTCATCTATAATGCGAACCCCTAATTCCTGCGCAGTTTTAAAGGATTCAATAAATGAACTGATATGTTTAAAAACTATAGTACTTTCACTTGTGATGCACCCAAGCGTCATACCTGCTGGCACCTGTACATTCTCACAGCCTTTAATAACTGATGAATCCTTTGGAAATATATTACGGCCATAAACAAAAAAGTCATCGTACTTTTCTATTTCCCCCTTTAGTGTTCCATATATCAATGCCCCCATTTTTCCAAAAACTTTTATGAAGTTCGTGCTAGTCACAAACTTCGAAAATTCCTTGCCGGAAAGATAATCCGAACAATACATATCCAGTTTATCATCTATTAAATTATTGTTATTGCAATAATGCTTTTTCCCCTGCTCATCCGTCACAATCATCTGACATGGCGATCCAATTGTCTGAGCTTCATCATGACAATAAAACTCTTGATCATCGCAAATCGGCTTATCACTTGTGCAATCCTCGACCGTCACCCATTTATTACTGCCAGCCTCTTCAACACATTTCTCAACACGCCATGACTGATCAACTTTTTGGTAACATCTCTGCGACCCTAAGGTACATGTACACTTGCCTTCTGAACAATACATGCCTGGCGCCACCCCCTCACAGTCCATATCTTCAAAGAATCCATTCTTACATACCCTTAATAATTTCTTCTGTTCCTCTGTCGGATTCTCATAACACGCATCCTTATCACAATTAACTGTACACCCTACTGCATCTGCACAGGTAATATTACATGACTCAACCTTAATACGCCCCTCCGCATCGCATGTATAATAAGACTTCTTATCTGCTGAACACGTATTTGGCTTGAAATCTGGAACATCCGCACAAAGCTTCGCTTTGCATTCACCTGCCACACACACTTCTTGATCGCCACATTTTGACGAACTGACACGACCATTATCACAGTAAATTCGCTTCTCCCCATCGCAACTACTGATATAACTTTCATCACATGGCTGAGCCACACATGCCCCCGCCTCACACACCTGAAAACTGCCACATGATGTCGGTTTCTTCTTATTATATTTATCACATATTACGACTTTGGTACCCTCACAAATCGGATATTTAACCCCGGCTTCACAAGCAGTCTCCGAAAAACACTCGCCATTCAAACATGTCTCGCCTTTATCAATATCACATCGTTCCCCCTCATAATTCTCCCCCTTCTCCGAACTGTTGCAAAATCCCTTCGCGCCGCAATGATTATTGTCCGTCTGCGGATCAATGCATCTGTCCTTTTGACCGCAAAAAACTGCTCCCTCCTTGCACACCGAACAAATCTTTTCACTCGAACGACATTCAGGAATATCGTCAGGACAAATGCCATATTCCAATGCACCGCGATAGTCGTTGTTCTTCGTGCACTCATCGCCTGCTGAACACATCGTGCGATCCACAACACGTCCATCATTATCGAGCGTATAAATCTCCAGCGACTTCACACCTTTACACTCATGTTTGCCTACATCCAGGCTAAACACCTCATCCAGCGCACAGCCAGATAAAGCCACAACTGAACAAGCAAACAAACATGCAACAATATTTTTACGACGCATAGCACTCTCCAATGCAAAAAAACTCCCCCCCCAATGGTACTCTTTACACCATTTGAACGCCATTTTCACCTTTTGCACTTTTTTTTCTTGCTTTACAACATCATGCGCGAAAATGCTTGCGTTCCGACAATAGTGGTCCGAACTCAGATCCAGGCTGCAAGGCGGATCAACCGCCTTGCACATCACATCACCTCACGCATTCAGTGAATGCATACCGCCTCACCACCTTCAAAAATCCTGTCACACGACACATTCTCAGTCTTCCAATCTCTCTCAAGCGAACCACAGCACAATCCGTCTCGGCAGTGCTCACTTTCTTTCGTTGGCCGCTCTGTCCCATCCTCACCAAAATGCGCCAGATTTCGCGCCCTGACAATCGTATTATATGTCTCTTCAGCAATACACGCCGTCTTATATTGCCCACGCGCAATCACATCATTTACTTCTTCGTATGCACATGGCGCCTCTGTCGGTATCTTCATGCATTTATACCCTTCACGACAGTCACTGCTATGTTCGACATCACTGCACGCCTTCAGACATACATCAGTGCCAATACGTATCACATAATCCACAACATCCATATCCTTACCATCAACCGACCGATTGGATGTCCCATAAATCAATGGTTCCGTCAAACTAAAGCCGACCGAACCTGCCGGACATTTGCCCGCCTGAACGACTTTTGCTGCCTCAGGATGCTTCGGTTTTGAATTCACAAGATCAACATATCCATCGATTTTCGGATTATCTTGATTATGAAAACCCGCCGCTTTCATGCTGCCATCTTGAGCCTTCGTCAAAAAGAAACTATTAAAATAATACCCTGATATCGTAAGATCGTATGCCCCCACCACACAATAGCCGTTCGGAGCTGTGAATGACACACCGCGTCCAAGCATGCCTTCGACTAGCCGATCATACATATTCCTAAAACCGGCTGAATTGGAAAATAAAAACTTAAACGCTATTGCGCCTAAAGACCCCGACCATTTCGAAATAATGAGCGCCTCAGATGTAATACATCCTAACTCATACCTTCTGGCACAACCACATCCTCGCAACCGCGAATCACACTTTCATCTTTGGGAAATATACTATTTGTATAACTCATAAAGTTCTCAAGACCATCTAAGGCTTTTTCCGCATCGTTCCAATCATTCAACTGCCCTGTTGATTGAATCTTTTCTTTGTTCAAGTAATTATATACATCTTTACCGCTAAGCAGAATCGTACACAAAGTATTTTCAGCAACATTCCCCTGACAAACAAAGTCATTCCCCTCGGTGTCTTTCACAACAATCTGACACGGAGATCCAATATCATGCTTATCCTGTACACACTTTCCATTCTCGCACAGCGGAAAGTCTGACGAACAAGTTTCTATAAACTTCCACTCAAAATCACCGGTATCGGCATTCACCTGACACGATCTAACCCCCCAATCCCCTACCTTTCCATCGGCCATATCTCCGGCCTGAATTTGCCCACAAAGCCTATCCCCTACATTACACACACAAACAGCACCTTTTACATCATCATCTTTGCAATACGTATTCTGCTGACATGGTTCATCTTCTTTATAACGTCCATTCACACATTTTTTGTATAAAGATGATTTACTTTTCTCATCATAACAAGCATCTTTCTCGCATTCCTTATTACATCCCACAACAGGTCGGCAGGGCATATCCGCATTACACGTCTCGCGATGCACGCGCCCATCTTCATCGCATGTAAAATATGTTTTCCCGTCCTCCGAACATGAACCATGCGTGATGCCCGCGTCCGCGCACTTCGGTTCCTTACATACCCCATCGTCGCACACAAGCCCGCGCTTCTCGCAATCTTCTGTCAACTTTTTACCCGTCTTCTCATCACACCTGACTGCCTTATTCCCGTCGCACACCGGATACTTTACTTTCGGATCACAATACCCCTCCTCAAGCACACATTTGCCTTCCGCGCACTTGTAATGCGCATCGCACGTCATGCCGCGGAAATGCTGGCTGCTCGAATCACCGCTGTTGCAAAGCCCCCTCGCACCACAAAATGAATTATCCGTCATCGGATCGATGCATCTCACCTGGTTGTTCGCATCCTTCCCGCACACAATATAATCTTCTCGGCAGAGCGAACAGAATTTCCCGCCGATTCCATTCCGACAGATCGGCATATCATCCGGACATATCCCGTATTTTAGCGCGCCACGATAATTATTGTCCTTCGTGCATGCTTCCCCTGCCGAACAGTACTTGCGCGTAACGACATCACCATTCTGGTCAAATTCATAGATTTCAAGCGAACGCACGTCCTTGCATGAATTTTTAGACACATCCAGACTGAACACCTCATCGAGTGAACATCCCCACATCGCCCCGCACGCACAGGCAAGCAGGCAAACTGACAAATAATTATGACGCATTATCCTCTCTCCCAAACGCTAAATCTCTCAAATACCCCAAAAAATCCACGTTTATTCCCCCTCAATCTCACTCAGCATCAGCCTCACAAAACCTTCCTCTCACTGAGGAATACAGACTGCATCTCCGTCCTCAAAGATACGGTCACACGAAACATTCTCCTTCACCCAGTCACGCTCCAAAGAACCGCAACACAAGCCGTCTCGACACACATCATCCTCCGGTTTTGGACGATTCGCCTCATCCCCATCCCAATAGTTCAAATTTCTCAGCCCGACGATCATGTCATACGTCTCTTTCGACATACATGCCGTCTTGTAATCGCCGCGCGCAATCACTTCCTCAATGCTCTCATACGCGCAAGGCGCTACACTCGGTAACCGCATGCATTGATAACCAGCGCGACAATCTGTGCTATTTTCTTCGTCTTTGCACGCTTTCAGACACACGTCAAACCCAATGCGCCCAATAAAATCAACCGCATCAACCGCTGGGTTCTCTTTCCCATTCACATACCGTTTTCCCGTCATATAGGACAAGGGATCCGTATAGCTCAAGCCAATCGATCCTTCCGGACACTTGCCAGCAGCCACAGCCGCAGCACCTTCTGGATGCCTCGGCACCGTATCGGCCATATCCACAAGGCCATGAACCTTCTTTTCGGGATTCTCATGAAGCATCGCAGCGTATAACGTCCCATCCTCTTTTCTATGCGCAAAGAAAAGATTAAAATACCAACCAGAAAGCGTCAGATCGTATGTCCCCACAAAACAATAGCCATGAGGTGCAGTAAATTGAATGCCGTGCTGATTTTCGTTCTCCTCAAGCATGCCCAAAAATTTATTAATCCAATCTTTGGATCCTGAACCCTCAAATGCCAAATCCAGAAATATCTTAAATGTGCCATACTTTTTCATCACAATCATTGCCTGCGAGGTCATACATCCAAGCTGCATCCCTTTTGGCACAACGACGTTTTCACATCCGCGTATCACACTCGCATCTTTGGGAAATATATTATTCGTATAATCTACAAAATGATCGATACTGCGCATACTCGACATCGCATTTTCCCACAGCATTGGATTCATGATGGGCAAATAGCTCAACGTCTCTTGAACAGACTGATCTACAAATTCCGCAGCGACCTCTCCCGTGATGGTATCCGTACACAGCTTATCCTCTGTATTCCCGCTCTCGCATATATGATCATTCCCAACATCATCCTTCACAATAATCTGACACGGCGACCCAATATCATGCTTGCCATCTGTACATACAAAGTGCTCTGTTCCGGCACTATTCGAATAATATCCATACTTATCATGATCACACTGCGGCCGATCGCTGTCACAAACCTCTATATATTTCCATTCAAACCGATCTCTATCACTTTCATAAACGCATTCCCGAACCCCAAGCTCGCCTTCCTTCACATCGAGATTATTTTCTTTTCCATGGCCATCTTCCCCCGCTTTGCGCACATGGCACTGCTGATCCCCGACGTTGCACTTGCACCGCCCGCTGTTACAAAATAAATCCTCCGGACATGGCTCATCCACCAACTGGCCATCTTTGCAGACGCGCAATATCCCAGCCTTATCCTTATCCTCATAACAGACATTCTTATCACATTTAGGCTTGCACCCCTCCCCTGGACGACATTCCAACTCTTTACATGGATCGGCCTTCACTCGCCCTTCTTCATCACACGTATAATAGGTTCGGCCATCCTCAGAACACGTCTTATCCTTGATACCCACATCCACACACTTCGGCTGCTTGCACTTGCCTGCGTCGCACACCTCATCGGGTTTGCAGTCTGTCCTCGATATCGTTCCTTTCTTCTCATCGCAATGAACTTCCTTGTTCCCATCGCAGAACGGATATTTCACCTTCGGGTCGCAATACCCCTCTTCGAGCACGCATGCACCGTCCACGCACTTTTCATGCTTATCACACTCAAGGCCGCGAAAATGCTGGCTGGTCGAATCCCCATTGTTGCAAAGCCCCTTCGCGCCGCAATGCTCTTTGTCCGTTTTCGGGTCAATGCATTTCACACTGTTATTCACATCCCGACCGCACACGACATAGCCTTCGCGACATGCGCCGCAATAATTGCCGATATCACCCTCAAGGCAGAACGGCACATCCTCCGGACAAATGCCATATTCCAGCGCGCCGCGATAATCATTGTTCGTTTGCGCACATTTCTGGTCCGCAGAACAATACGATCGTGACTTCACAGAGCCATCTTCAAACTCATAGAGCTGCAACGCCTTCACATCCGCGCACACACTCTCTTTCTTGTTCACATCAAGGCTCAGCACCTCATCGAGCGAACAACCAGAAACACACCACAAAATCACAAGCAACGACACAGCAAAATTTAAACGCATATTCCACAACTCCTAAAGCAAAAAAAAGCACCAATCTACAGAATACAACAAACTGACATACATTTCCAGTCGCTATCACAATTCTTATCTTTCCTCTGAAATGACTGCACACCTTATCTGTGTGTCACATCCTCCTTTCATGCACGGCTTCCCCGCCCATCCGAAAAAAATCAAAAAAAATGCCCCTCCGATGTCACAAATTTTTTTTGATGGCACCATTAGTCGCGAAATCGCCCCAATCCCGGGGCACTACCCAGGAGGCTATATGATTCAACACGGACAAATCGCAGGACTGATCTTTGGCATGACCGCTGGCGACTGCCTCGGCTCCCCCTATATCTTCATGCGCTCAAAAAACTTGTTTGAGCAAGCTGCCAAAATCTGCTGGGAAATCGCTCCTTCTGCAGGCATCTCGCACATGATGTTCGCCTCACTCGGCTGCATCAGCCGCTGCGGCCTCGATCACGAAAAAATTTCCCGAGCTTACCAGAACTGGGTCAGACTGGGGCTGCATGAGCTCGACTTCATCTCGGTACAATGCTTCGGAACACCCAAAACACTATCGCATGCCGAACTCTTGCACAACGCGCAAACCGCCGAACATGGCGCTCTCTGCGGAAACCAACTCCTCATACGCCAAATCCCCATCACACTCGCTTGCCTCAGATCACCGCTTCCCGTGCTATGCGAACACATCGAAGCAGACGCTCTCATCACGCATGTCGATGAAGAAACCATCCAATGCGCCAAGCTCTATGCACAATGCATGCACTGCGTCCTGAACAAAAAAACTCGAACTGAAATCTGGGACATGCTCTTTGAACAAGCAAAAACGCCCGCCATCTACAAACTGCTGCTCAACAGCTACTATGAAAAACCAGTCTGTGACGCTCACGACTACAGCCACGCCAAGATCGCGCTCAGCCTCTCGCTGCATCACTTTTGGCACAACACGCCATTCGTCTCCGCGCTCCGAAGCACCATACTCTCCGGCGGTGCCACAGACACAAACGCCGCTGCCGTCGGTGCCCTCCTCGGCGCTTCACAGGGCATTAAAGCCATCCCATCCCCATGGCGCGCCTGCCTTCGCGAAACTGAAAACAGCGAACCGCTCAGGCTCGCTCTTCTCAAAGCTGAAAAACTCACAGCCTTGCGACCATACGCCATCAATCGCCCAAGCAGGCGAAGCATTCCCACAAACACACGCTACAACACCAATAAAAGCCGTCCGCTTACGCCCCCGCTGCACACACAAAACACTTGAGTTTGAGTACCTGGCGAACAAATCCCCGTCATGCGCCCACACAAACAAGCCATAAGGCTCTGAACAATAATGAAACCTTATCCCCTTTCCAAAACAGAGAGGAGACAAGCAAATCGAACGAAAAAAATCACAGCTTGCTCTCATTATTGTGCTGGCCATAGATAATAACAGCATTATCCCCTCGCCATTTATGAAGAGGGGAGCCCGCAAAGCGGACGGGGAGAGGTCAGTACGCGCTGTTAATTACCATGTCCGCAACAATAAAACGCACCGCCAAATCAGCCCCCCGATTTATCCGCTGGAAGATACGGCATCGACGGTTTAATCGCAGGCGGCGGAACGTGATCGTCTTCTTCATCTGCATCTGGCGCACCAAAAATTCTTACCCAAAGCCCCTTTGCATCGTCGAGAATCATATAATTACAGGGCACGATAATCACTGTGATTACCGCAGAGAACAGCACACCCACGCCCAAGCTGATTGCCATCGGAATCAAAAATCGCGCTTCCTTGGACGTTTCAAGAATCATCGGAAACACGCCTAAGAACGTCGTCAATGTCGATAAAAATATCGGGCGAAAACGTCGTGCAGAGCCTTCAATCACAGCATCATTGAGCGTCATCCCTTCTTTGAGCAAATCATTGATAACGCTCGTCAGCACAATCGAGGCATTCACGACAACCCCCGAAAGCGCGATCATGCCAAGAATACTGATCAAACTCAGGTTATACCCCAACAGGATATGACCGATAATCGCCCCCACAAAGCCGAACGGGATCGCAATGAGAATCATTACCGGCTGCGAATACGAACGTGACGAGATGGCAAGCATTGCATACATCGCAAAAATCGAAAATGCGAAAAACATCGCCATCTTCGACATCATCTCGCCACTGTCCGCTTGCATGCCGCCCATGGTGAACGAAAGCCCCGGGAAACTCGATTGAAGCTCCGCCATATCTTTCTCATTGAGCTTGCGCTGCACCGCTTCAATCGTCGTCACCTCCCCATCAAGTTCTGCGCTCACGGCAAGAATCTTCTTGCTGTTCAGACGCTGAATGCCCTTTGCTGCATGACCTCGCTCCATCGTTGCTGCTTCCGAGAGCGGAATTACCCCGCCGGATGGCGTCCGAAGCAAAAAATCCTCGACAAGTGCTTCAGACGTGCGCACCTCCTCCGGATAGCGCACAAAAACCTTCACCTCGTTGCGACCGCGCTGCTGGCGCAACGCTTCCTGACCATACACCGCCGCGCGAAGCTGACGAGCAAAATCACTTTCCGTAATGCCAAGGGAACGCGCTTCTGGTTTCAATTTATAGGAGAGCTGCGCCTTACCGGCTGCCGTGTTGACATCTACGTCCTTGACTCCCTCATACGTTTTCAGACGCGCCGCAAATTCCACTGCCGCGGCATTGAGCACCTCTGAATCTCGATGTGAAAGGTTGAACTGCGCTCCCGCGCCGCCACCGCCTGGACCTTGATTAAACCTGAAGCTCAGACCCTCGACACCCGCAATCTCTCCGACCTTTTTGCGCCAAACCGACGCAAATTCACTCGACACATACGAACGCTCCGTCGCTGGCTTCAGATACACCTGGACTTGACCTGAACTCCCGCCTGAAATCTGCGAGTACACTCCGACAATCGTATCTTCCCCAAACTCCGAAATCGCCTCTTTCGTGCGTTCCAGAAAATATTTCTCAACCTCTCTGATACGGCTCACTGGGCTCCCGTCCGCCATGCGTATCGAAGCCGTCACAGTGTCGCCTTCGACCTCAGGCATCATCGTGTATCTCAAGCGCCCACTCGAAACATAACCTATCGTACCAATCATCAGCGCCACCATCACAGCAACCACGACATAGCGCGTATTCACGCATGCCTGTATGACCTTCTTGATGTGACGATTAATCAGACGCTCAAAACCATTCGCGATCTTCTTTTGCACTTTGTCAAACAAAAGCAAAAATCCCTGCGGCTTCGTGCGCATATTGGACAGATGGGCCGGCAATACGAGCATCGATTCGATGATCGATATGCACAAAATGATAATCACGATAATCGGAAGATCCCGATACGTCTTGCCCAACATACCAGGCAAAAACAGAAGCGGAATAAACGCAATAATCGACGTCAACACAGAAAATATGACTGGAGTCGCCACCCCATTAATCGACACGAGCGAAGCCGTCACGCCCTTATATCCGAGCGAACGATTATAATAAACTTCGTCTCCGACAACAATCGAGTCATCGACGACAATACCGAGCGCCAGAATGAAACCGAACAAAGAGATCATGTTGAACGACACGTCAAACATGACCATCACTGCAATCGCCCCCACAAACGCTGTCAGCATCCCCATCGCTGCCCAGAATGCAATACGGATATCGAGGAAAAGACCGATAAACAAAAGCACCAGAACAAGCCCCGAATAGGCATTGCTCATCAAGAGATTAATCCTGACGCGATAGGAGTCCGCGCGGTCAGATCGAATACCGACATGTATCCCTTCTGGATAGCTCCCATCGTGTTCCGACAAATACTTCCTGACAGCATCAGAAACACCGACTGGCGTCTCATCCCCAACACTATACACCGTGAGCTGCACAGCTGGCATGCCGTTATAGGATGCAGAATAATCAGACTGTTCATAGCCATCCGTAATCTTCGCGACATCGCTCAGATAAACCGTCCGCCCATCTGAACTCGTCTTGACCACGACTTTCTCAAACTCGCTGGCATAACGCTTCCGCAACTCCGTGCGCAGCATCACCGCGCCGCTCTCGGCTTTCAAATTGCCCGCAGACAAATCAATCGAGCTCGTGCTGATCACATTCGCGACATCCGCCAGCTTCAGCCCATAAGCCTGAACAGCCTCCTGCGAAATCTCGACTGCAATCTCCGGCGATTCCACGTTCTGAAGCTCGACAATGCTCACCCCGGACTGCGAAATCAAATCGTCCCTGACCTCTTCTGCCACCTCTCGAAGCGCCGCCTTGCTCGTATTGCCATACACGAGCACAAACAATACCGATGATTTTCGCGTCATCTCGCGCACGACAGGCTTTTCCATATCCTTCGGGAATGTCGTGATCTGATCGACCTGACGCTCGATCTCATTGCGCGTGCGCATGAGATCCGCACCGTCCAAAAGCTCGACAATGACAGACCCAGATCCCTCGTTCGCGCTGCTCGTCACATTTTTCACGCCGTCAATGCCGCGCACTGCTTCTTCGATCGCTATCACAATCCCTTCCTCGACCTCTTCAGGGGTCGATCCGGGATAACTCGCGCTCACCTGGATGCGCTCCGTCTCGACATTGGGCATCAGCTCGCGGCGCAGATACGGCGCCATCACGAGACCGGCAACAATAAATGTGAAAAACAGCAGGTTGGCTGCCACATGATTCTGAGCCATCCACGCAAGCGGACCGCGAAATATCGACTTCTCAACAGGAGGCGGCGCCTTCTTGAGTTCAGGCTCAGGCTGCGAAATTTTATTCTTCTCTGGCGTTTCCAACGCTCTCTCCACCAGGTCTTAATTCTGTTCAGACAGCTCAACAAATCTATAACAAAGCTGGCTCAGGCTCTACCTCGGCCCGCCAAATCCCCTGCCGCCGCCGACATTGTCACTCACTTCCCCGACGACATTCGTCTCCCCTTTCACACGAAGCTTGCGCCCCTCAACCGGAGAACTGATCAGCGTCGTCACCACGCGCTCCCCATCTTCAAGCCCCTCCGTCACGAACACATATTCATCGTTCCGATAAGGCGTCGTCAGATTGCGTATCGAAAGCTTGTTGTCAGGCGTGCAGACATACGCCAGATTGCCCTCTCTAACATGCGCACGCGAAAGGCGTATCGCATTCAACGGCTCGCGCGCATAAATCGTCGCATGCACAAACGCGCCTGCCAGAAGCGGCGCATCCACAGGCTCTCCAAGCGGATCCTCAATCGAAAGCAGCACCTGCACCATGCGCCCCAACGACTCCACCGACGGCTGTACAGATCTGACATGCGCAGGACGCGACACCGAACGACCGCCGATATCATAATTCACCGTCACCTTCAGCGTTTCCAGATCGCCACCCACACCCAGCCAGCCAACATTCGCCGGATTCAGGCTCAAATACACCCAGAACTCATCCGTCGCGATCACGCTTCCAAGCGCCGTCGCACCCGAAACATAATCCCCCAACGAGATATTCGCAGCCTCCACAATCGCATCATACGGACACTTGACGATGCTACGGTTGTAATCGAGCTGCGCCTGACGAAGGTTGTTCCGCGCAAGCTCCACATCCGCAATCGCATTCTGCAACTGCGGCTCACGCCGAACCAGCGCAGATTCCTGCTCCGAAAGCGTCGTGTCGCTCATCGTCTTCTTGAGCGCCTCCAGCTCATTCTTGGCCGCACGACCCTTCGCCTCCTCAAGCATCAGCGCCACTTCCTTCTGCCTGAGCTGTATCTTGGCGTTCGACAGCTTGATCTCGTAATCATCCGTGTTGATCTTCGCGATAACAGTCCCCTTGGCAATCCGCGCACCCGGATAAAACTCCGGGTTCACCCATGTCACTCGGCCATTTGCCTCGCTCTTGAGCGACTGACGGCGACTCACTTCGACCTGCCCTGTGCCTGTAATCTCCACGACATGATCCTGGCGCTCGACTGGAACCACCTCGACCAGAACGCCCGAATCCACGCGCGCACGGCGCTGCGCGGACACGCCGTCCGATAAATAGCTGCGCGCCACGATGATTCCCACAACGATCACCACAATGGCGATGACACCCTGAATGATGAATGGTTTGAGCTTCACTTATCCTCACCCGTTATTGTAATCTGAAATCATTCAGACTTTTCTTCAGATTTCTCATCAAGCGCCTCAAGCTGTTCCCTCGCGCGCCTGCTGTTCTCTTCACTCACCTTCGAAAGCCACGCTGAACCGCCCATAGATTTGAACAGATCGACCTGGGCGTTCAAAAGCGCCCGGCGAGATTCAAGTTCCGACTGCGAAGTCGAAACAAGGCTCCGCAACGCCGAAAGCACTCGGCTGTAATCAAGCGCGCCGCTCACAAAATACTGCCGCGACACGTCCAAAATCTCGCGCTGGCGTTCCAGCTGCGCCTGCACATCCTTGAGCGACTGCTCGCGAACGCGCAATTTCAAAAGCGCTTGCTCGACCTCCGCAACAGCCTGCATCACCGTGTTCGCATACGCAAAACGCTCGCTCATATACGAAATCTTCGCGCGGTCGATCGCTGATGTCTTGTTGAAACCATCAAAAATGCTCGCCGCAAAATTCGCCCCGATATCCCACAAAAGCGACTTGAACAAATCGACGATGCTCGTCGAACGAAATGCCAGCGACGCGCTCAGCCTCAGGCTCGGCAGCCGGTCCGCAAGCGCGATCACGACTTGCGCATCCGCCTTTTCCGCGCTCCGACGCGCCGAACGGATGTCCGGACGCGCCTCCACAAGCGTGTTCACATCTACCGTGCCGCCGACATCAATCGGCTCCGGCAAACGACCCTCCACGCGTGGCTCGACTTTGCCGCCCGCCAATATCGAAAGCGCATGCAGCGATACGCGGATGTTCGAATCAATCTCCGCTAACGTCGAGCGCAACGTCTCAACCTGCTGGCGCTGCTCCAGCACATCCATGCCGTTCGTCTGACCGTTGCGGTAATACTCCTGCACAAGCGCGCTATAACTCTCAGAAATCTCCAGAAGCTGCGCCGTCAGTTCGCGGCGCTCGCGATAATACAGCACCGTGAACCACTCGTTCACGACATTGCCCACAAGCGAAAGCGCCGCAGACTCCGCTGAATCCTGCACCGACTGCAGCGAAAGCTCCGATACCCGGCGTTGCGCTCTCACCTTCCCCCACAAGTCAATCTCATAGCTCAGGCTCAGGCCAAGGTTATAGCTCGGGTCGCTGTGGCTGTTCTCAGATACCGTCCCGCCATACCCCACGCCCGCGCTAAACGACAGATTCGGGTAATACCCCGCCTCCGCCTGCCGATGCGCAATCTCGCTGTCCAGAAGGCGCAAATACGCCGTCTGCAACGTCAGATTCTCCCTCAGCACCGTCTCGACAAATGCGTTCAGCGCCGCATCCCCGTATGCCTCCCACCAGCGGTCACGAACCTCCCCCGCAAGCGCCAGATCGCCATAATGGACCTCGACTTCACTCACGCCAAGCTCGGACGAATATCGCTCGGGCTTGAAACAGCCGGTCAGACCGACGCTCAAAAGGATGAGCAGAAAAATGCCACTCATCCACCTCAGAATTCTCTTCTCGTTATGAACTCTCAAACTCACGCCATCACAGCTTTAATACTCTTCCCGATCAATTCCGGGATCCAAAGTTCGGAAGGTACGCACGGACTGATTGTACGCCTTGACAAAATCCGGGTCAGCACTGATATCAATTCTCCATACTCCATCATTCCGATATAACATATAATTTTTTTGTCGTTCTTTATTTCTCTCCTTATCAAAATATACAATCTCGACTTTCGCTTTCCCGTCGATCATATAGTCCAGAAACTTCGTCGATGTCTTCTTCACCTCGAAGCCGCCCTGCTTCGCCATGCGATTCATCAGCGTGTCCCAGGTCCAGAACAGCTCCGCTTTCTCCATATCCCCGGTCACGCCCATGTCGCGGTTGATATTGTTGTCGTGCATCTGCTGCATGCGGTCCTGGATGTCCTTCGTGAACGTCCGCTTGAACCCCTTCATGTCGTGCTGCTGCGCCGCATAAATCGCATCGTCGAGCACGCCTTCCGGAAGGCGCACGAAATCGCGCGGCTCAAGCTTCATCAAAAACATATACAGTGCGGCCGCTCCCGCGAGCAAAATGATACCGCCGATCACAACTACTGGTTTGGGTAAGTTCATTTTTTCCTCCTTCGCAGAAAACAAAAAAAGACGTGCCATTCTATCACACTTCGCTCGACTCTTATGCATGGAATTTAGTCTTTCTTGACCTTCGGCTGCTGCGCACGCCTCCGGACAGCGCCCTATGGCGTAGCCATACGGGCGCTGGCGCGGGCTATGGCTACGCCATACGCCCGCGCTCACTCGCGATCCGTGCCGGCGTATCGGCCTCGACGATAGACGGCACGCTCGCGCGGCGTATCGGCCTCGACGATAGACGCGCCGCATGCATGAAACATCATGCCACATCATCAAACGCTTTCCACCGATGGGATACATTAATTATGATGAAATTAATGCACAGTTCGACTATCATGTATGCAGGTGTATGCCTATGTAGACGTAATCCAAAACCTCGGAGCATGCAGTCGCCATGAGCTTATCAATCGGACCATTCGATCTCGTCAAACCCATCGGAAAGGGATCCGTGGGTGTCGTCTGGAAAGCCATTCATCGGGAACTCGGCCAGCCCGTCGCGATCAAAGTCCTTACCACGCTCGGCGCCCAGGACGAAAACTTCCGGCAGTCTTTCACGAACGAAGTCCGCGCCGTCGCACGCCTGCACCACCCATCCATCATCCGCATCTTCGACTACGGCATCACAACTGACGAGCTCAGCGAGGCAACGCATGGCGAAATCGTTGCCGGAAGCCAGTATTATACGATGGAACTCGCGACCGGCGGCACGCTCCCAAAACCCACCTCCCCGCTGCCCTGGCTGCAGATGCGCTTCCTCCTCCTCGAACTCCTCGACGCGCTCGCGCACGCGCACGCTCGGAACGTCATTCACAGGGACATCAAGCCAAACAACATCCTGCTCATGCACGACGGGGAGGCTTCCCGCGTCATGCTCACGGACTTCGGCATCGCAAAAGCCATCGGCACAAAAGATCTCCCGGACGGCACAGTCGCAGGCACGCCTCGGTATATGGCCCCTGAACAGATACTCAACCTCACGCGCGACCAGGGCCCCTGGACTGACCTCTACTCCATCGGATGTCTCGCCTACCTCTTCGCCACCGGCAAAAGAATCTTCCCCCACGCCAAGGCGCGTGAAGTCCTCAGATGTCACCTCTACGAGACACCTGATCCCGTCACGGGCGCTCATCTCCCGGAGGGCTTCCAGAACTGGCTCTCCAAAATGCTCGCTAAAAAAGTCTATGACCGCTTCGAATATGCCTCCGAAGCAGCCTGGGAACTCGTCTGCCTGCCGGATCCAGTCGTCAATGACCCCATATCAGACGATCACGACGCCAAAGCATCCGTCTCTGTGCCCGAACACGCCAAGACCGAAAACGAAAACGAAAACGACAACAACGCGCCGCAAGCTCAAGAAGCCTGCACGCACGATGACAAGCCTCAAGACGACGCGCTTGATGATATCGACTCAAATGCCGAATGCTTCGGCGAAACATGCCCCGGCGATGACGACGCACCCGAACGCGATCCCTCCCTGTTCGACCCGTCCAAAGAAAGCCTTTCAGACTTTGCTGCCGCAGATGACGCCGAACCTTCGCTGATCGACCTCGAGGATGACCTTTCACAGAGCATCCCGAACAGCGATGATCTTGCGCAAGACAGCGCACACGACGAACCGCATCTCCCGACTGTCGAATTCCCGCAAGACTCCCATATCCATGTCTCTCAAAATGCGCTAGATTCCGCAGAAAACGATCCGGTCGCCCCCTCAAGCTCTAGCATTTTCAAAACGCTCTACCAGCCCGACCAGATTTCCCTGCAGATCGCAAAGCAGAACAGCAACATCAAAGACATCGCCGAAGACCTTCTTGCTGACATGGGCGAAACCATGCGAATGGACGCAAAGGACATCGAAAAAGTCTTGATATCACAACAATCTGCCGCGTCAGAGACTCAGGCCCACAATGCACACGCAAAGCATGACCTCTCCACACTCGCGGAAGTCTATCGCCAGCGCCAGAACCTGCCAAAGATCATTTACGAGAACAAGCAGATCGTGCCCGCGCCAAAAACCTGGCGCCGGGAATCATTCGAAGACCAGGCCGGACAGATGCTCGGCGCGGGCCTTGGCCTCTGGGGGCTGCGCCCCATACCAATGGTCGGACGCGAACACGAGCGCGACGTCATCTATGACGCGCTCATACACACGCGAAGCGACCGCACTGTCCGATGCATCATTCTGGACGGCCCTAGAGGCACTGGAAAATCACGCACCATCGAATGGATGACACAGCGCGCGCACGAACTCTCCATCGCGCATACGCTCAAGGCTCAGCACTACGAAGACCACCTCAACGCGCCTGGCATCGCACGCGCAATGATGTTCTATCTCTCTTGCCAGAACCTGCCGCGTCATGAGGCGCTCGAACGCATTCAGGCTTTCCTCGCTGAACATCCACTCGAAGAAGAACATGACGACGCGCTCCCAATGCTCGAGCTCATGGAACTTCAGGACGATCCGCAAAATCCCGTCCCGAAAATCCATTTTGCCACGCTCGAAGAACAATATGATGTGCTCGCGCGCTTCCTCAAGCGCATCTGCCACGACCGCGCTGCCGTGCTCTGGCTCGACGACGTGCATTATTCCGCATATTCCCTGGCTTTTGTCGAATATATGCTCACCATGCACCCGGACGGCATTCCGCTCCTCATCCTCGCAACAAGCCGAAGCGAAGACCTCGAAAAAGACACGCGACAGGCACAGCTTTACGAAAGCCTGCTGCAACACCAGAACGTCACGCAAATGGCGATTCAGCCGCTCGACCCCGAAACACACCTCAAACTCGTGCATCAGCTCATCGGACTTGACGATGAGCTCTGCCAGCAGGTCGCACAGCGCACAAGCGGCATGCCGCTATTTGCCATTCAGCTCGTCGGCGACTGGGTCGAACGCGGCCTCCTCGTACCGGGACCGACAGGCTTCAAAATCAAAGACGGCGCATCCGTCGCCCTCCCTGACTCCCTCCATGAACTCTGGATCGACAGGCTCAAGCTCATCTTCCGCGACTCAAAGCAGATCTCCTCGATCTTTGAACAGCTCGAAATCGCCGCATGCCTCGGCACGCAATTCGATGCCGACGAATGGCGCATCACATGCGAAATCGCCGAACTCGGGAGCAACCTCAAGACTCTGGAATGCATGCTCGCGCATCAGCTCTTTGAAGTCAGATACCCGACCATTCGCTTCACACACGAACTGCTCAGGGAATCTCTGATCCGATACACCAAGGAAAATGGCCGGTTCAAGCACAACCACATGCTCTGCGCAGAAATGCTCGAATCCTATTTTTCCGAAGTCCTCACATTCTATCACGAACGGAGAGCCGAACACCTGATCGCTGCCAAGGCTTACGAAGCATGCATCGATCCTTTGCTGCAGGCCGCGACGCTCAGACGACAGCGCAGCGAGTTCGATGCCGCTCATGCGCTCTACAAAAAACGTGAATTCTGCCTCGATCAATGCCAGGCCGACGAAAACAGCCCCATTCGCGCGCTCGGATGGCTCGGAGAGGCGGACACATGGCTCCAGCAGACAAACCTCGATGCCGCAGAACCACTCATCCACAAAGCCGCTGACCTCGGCGCTCGCACCAAATCCCCTGTCATTCGCGCGCTTGCAAACAAAGAATACGGCATCCTGCTGCACTACAGAAACAACATCGCCGAATCAATCGACGCACTCATGAACGCGCTCGCCGCATTCAACGAAATCGGCGAACGACGAAAAGCCGCTTACCAAGCAGACAGGGCTGAAACGCTCTGGCTCATCGGCAGAATCTGCGACACCAGGCACGAACTCGAACTCGCGCGCATCTACCTCCAGCAAGCCATCGAAATCCAGACACAGCTCAAAGACAACTACGGTCTCGCACGCGCGTACAACACCCTGGGAAACACACTTCAACACGGCGGCTTCTTTGAAGAAGCAAGACAGAGCCTCGAATACGCCCTGCAGCTCTTCGAAAAAATGGGCTTCCGCATCTACATCGCACACTGCCTCATCGACATCGGCGAAATCTACCGCCTCGGCTATGACATGCCCGACGAGGCTGAAGCACATTACAAAAAAGCGCTCGACGTTTATCACGAGCTCAACACAAGCGATAACGGAAAAACTGTTATCATTATTAATCTCGTCCTGCTCATGCTCGCCAAACAGCGCTTTGCGGAAGCCAAAACTCTCGTCCTCAACGAGATCGAACGCATCGAGCAGAACGGACAGGACTTCGACCTCAACTGGCTCTACGCAGAACTGCTCCCCTGCTGCGCTTCTTCCTTCGACTGGCCGACTTTCGAAGACGTACTCACGCGCCTTGAACAATCCCTCGAAACAAGCATGGTCGTCGACAACGACATCCTATACTGCACCGAACTGGCATGGCAGATGAGCGAACGGCTTGCTCCCTCCGAACTGATACAGAGATGCCGCGACATCGCGATACAGCAGGCCCTCAAACTCAACGATGCCGCCGCGCTCACGCGCCTCAAATACGAAGGCTAGCTGCGCTACGCCTTTTCTCTTGGCAGGGGAAAGCCTCCCCCTGCGCGGCTATTTGCAAGCAAATACGCCGCTACCCCCTCCTGCCCACTGCAAATGATCACACACGAAGATCCTCGGGCACTTCGCGAACACTCTCCACATAAGACCTTCCTGAAGCCATCTTTTGGCGCAAAAATGAAACAATCCGTGCATGATCAAAGCGCACGGGCAGCTCGATCTCTAACTTCGAAAGGTCAAGCGCGCGCACATGTGCCGCACACGCCCTGTCATGCCCGGCAATTCGATGCTTTTCAAGGCTCAGGGGCAGCTTTGACACAAATGCATCCAGGCGTTTTCGCCGCTCTTTCAGACCGCACTCGATATGACGCAGCACCGCTTCATATACAGGCGCATCCGCATGACCCTCAAACAAGGGCAGACGCACATTCTCATACCATGATCTGAGACACATCAACTGGCCGATAAAATAACGCGTATGCTCGACTTTCTGCTCAGGCCGCCAGATCAAATCCCTGTCAAACTCGCGCTCTGTATCTTTGCCGGCCGAACTATATAAATGACCCGCAGCAAGATTGCCTGTCAGCTTAGAGCCTGCTGCGACGACCGCGCCAAACCCCACACAGACCGGGCTCACAATCTGAGTCTGGCCGCCCACAAAAACTGGCGGCTGATCCAAAAACAAACCGTGCACGACATCTCCAAAGATTGACGCGAATTTGTCACCTTGAGGCGTATAGTTATAAAGCGCCATACAGGATCCAATCTCAGAATGATCTTTACGGCCAGTGCCCCCTGAGATCAGCACATCACAAAAGTTAATCAGCGATCCAGCCACAACATTCGGAAAAAATATCGACTGTTTTAATCCGACCGTATGCCCGAGTTCCGCGCCCTCCTCCAATATCGAGCCTTCGCGAATCTCTGCGCCATTCCTGACAACAGTGCCGCTCAAAAGTGCACAACTCCGATACGTCCCCTGCATGATCTGCGCATTCGACCCTATCTGTGCATCTTCAACAAACGCACCGCCGCCAAGACCTATGCTCGCGCCCCGCCCGATAAATGTCTGCTGACCGCGAATCACCGTCCCTGGATACAGCACCGCTTCCGGCTCAATGCGCGACACATCGACATCTTCGCACACCACAGCTTCAGGCGCGGGAATTTTCACACCTTTTTCAAGCAGCTTGTCGATCATTGTTTTTCCCTGCCCTTCTCGAAATTTGCCTTGCGCCATAGTTTGCCGTTATCGCGCCACCATTGCCATTCGCCTTCACGCTTGCCCTCGACATACGAGCCTTCGCCGAGCTTCTGGCCATTTTCGTGATATTGCGTCCATGTCCCGACTTCCACGCCATGCTCGTACGTCCCGACCTCGCGGACTTTGCCGCTGGCATAGCGCCATGTCCATTTCCCGTGGCGCTTGCCTGCGACAAATTCACCCTCGCTCGATACTTCACCGCTTCCCGGATGGAACGTCTTCCAATACCCGGCTTCAAGCCCATCGCTATACGACCCATCAAACTTGGGCTGGCCATCTTCATAAAAACCGCTCCACTTCCCAACGCGCTTGTCAATCAGATAGTGACCGATCAGCATCGGCTTGCCGTTGACATAATAATAGCGCCATTCACCGTTCAAGTGACCGAGCTTTAATGTCCCGCTCTTTTCGAGCTTCCCCTGTTCGTTATACCACTCCCAATAGCCTTCGCGGCGTTTATGCCGGGCAAGCGGCGTCTCTCGGTTCACGCTATATGTCACACAGCCAATCTCACGATTCTCCGCATCGATGACAAACTCCCCCATTGCTTCCTGACATTTTTCCGCCGCTGGATGCACGGGATTCCCTGATGAATCATACACCACGGAATACCACTGCTCCCCATTGCGAAGAAAATACGTCCACTCCCCATCGCGCACACCCTCCCCAAATCCGGGAAAAACCTTGCCCGACGCCTTGGGTTTGCCATCATTATAAAAATATGTCCGAGGATACGGCGCTTGATACGTGGCTGAATAATCCGTCTCTGACTCCACGACGCCATCATGCGTGTACTTATAAACTTTGTCGATGATGCGATCGTTCGAAAACCTATATTTGAATGCGATGCGGCCATCCGAATAATTGCCAAAATAGATGCCATCGCGTATCCCGCGCACATAGTATCGCTCCCCACCGACAACACCATTCTTGAACCACGAGCGCTCCACGCCATCCTGAACGCCTCGCTTATAGCCGATCTCCGACTCCAGCGTACCGCTGACATACCACGTCATCCATGTGCCGTCTTTCACGCCCACGCGGTAACGCCCTTGTTCACGGCGATTGCCGTTATACCAGTAGGCTGTGAAGTCTCCACTACCGTTCGTCACCGTCGAGAATTCACCCATCGGTTCACCATGCGCATCCAGATATTGAATCGTGCCTACAGGAACATCATTGGCATAGCGGTACTGCGCGAGCAAAGCACCATCCGGATGAAACTCCCTGAAATTCCCGTTGCGCGCACCATCTGACATCTCCACAATCTGCCAGAGCTGCCCTTCGGGATAATAATTGACGACCTGATACACTTCTCCTTCGCTATTTTTGCAATTCACCGAAAGCGCTGAATGATCAAAATCGAGATATTCAGGAATCGGGGCGTTTTTTACCCCATACGGCTTGCACAGCTCAAACAGCGCAGAATCATTGATCTGCCCGGCATTGCCATACCTGACATCCATCCACAGACCGCCCGTTCCGGAATAAAACCGCATATTGCCGACGCGCTTACCCGGATCTTCCGGACGAAAGCCCAAAGGCATATCACTGTATCCTTCAACGATTCTGATACCCTCTCCGTTAAACCACTCAGTCCAGTAAGCATTGGGATGATCATTCTCGGCGTCCGTGAGGTCAAAATTCCGGCGCATGCTAATCATGCCTGGCTCCTCATAGAACGTCCAAATCCCCGTCGGCCTGCCCTCGCTGTCATATTGGCCAATGGCCGTCGGCAGGCTTTCCATATACGTCTCAAACTTGCCCTCGCGATGGCCATTCTTGTAATGCACCGACTCGACGAGCGAGCCATATTCATCCCAAAAGAGCACTGCGCCATTCAATTTGTCATCCGCATAATGCGCGATGCCCTTCACGATTCCCTGAGGCTCATGAAGCTGAACAACCCAGCCTGTTCGCTTGCCATCCTTCACCCACATATACCCGATGGCCTTCGTATCATCGACAATGCTCTTGGGCGCAGGCTTCTCTTCGGTCATACGCCAGAGCCCCTGGCGCTTGCTCCCGACAAGACATCCTGTGACAGACACATTTATCCAATGCTCGGCTGTGCTCCAATCAAAAATCTCGTTCGCAATCACCCACTTGCCTTTCTGCGCCTTGCACTGTTCCTCATTCTCTATATCGGGCACATCCTTCGGCCGTTCTGGCTTATATGTCAACGAATATGGATCCATCGGTGGCAGAGAGAACGTCTCCGTGTGATCAAGATCCGGTTTGGACGGCACGGCTTCCGGTCCATCCTGGGCCCATGCCTCCGCACTGCAAAATACCAATGCAAGCGATATGGCCGCCGTCATGCGACGCCGAAACTTATTAGCCTTCATACGTTTCTCTCACTGTGAAATCTTCCCGAAAACCTGTTCCCGTTTCCATCAGAAGCCCGACACGCCCTCGAAATGCCGCGTCATTCTTCCTGTTCACGATCCACTTTCGGCGCGCCCAATATCTTCTCCAGCGCCTGATCGGCTGACATCTGCACCGGCGAACCATCCAATGAGTTCAGCTCTGCCTGCGAAACATCGACAAGCGGCGCGAACGCCTTGTGGTAAAAACTATTGACGATCTCTGCCACATGCGGCGTAGCCTCCGGGCTGATATCATAATCCTTTGAATCCACCGACGAACATGCATAAAGACCGCCCATCGCCGATGTCAGACAAAGCATCGGAAGCTTATCGACATACTCTGCCGTGATGCGGAACGGCGCGCCTTCGCGCGCCTCAAAACGGCTCGATTTCGACAAGATCTTGTACGCGCGATCGATTTCATCGCTCCCTGATTTCGTCAGACTCTCATCGAACACCACGGGCAGCTTCACATCAAATTGGCGGAATACCGCCGGATAGTCCTGGTACACCTGCGGATACAGCTTGAATGCCTCTTCCGTGTTCCCGCTCCGGTCTGCGATATCTGCAGCCATCAGACGCACCTGGCTTTCAATCAGTTTCATCCTGGGCTTGAGCGACTGCTGCGCGATCTCGACTTTCCCGCGCGCATCCGCAAGATCGCCGCTGCGCCAGGCAATATAGGCGCGTATCACATCAAACATCGTCCGCATCTGCGCGCGCTCATCCTCTGTCAGATTCGATTCCTCATAGCGGACAAAAAGCTCTGTCGTCTGCCTGCCGAGCGCATCGACCACCTTGCACTCAAACAATGGCGAAAATGCATAAAACGGTATCAGAAATGACTTGATGCTCCGCGGATCGAGCGCTTTCTTGAAAATCTTCTGATTCGTCGACCACTGACGGCTCACTTTGTCATCGCGATCCTTGCGCAATTCGCGGACACGGCGGCGCACCTCGGATTTGAACAGCCAGAACGGCTCTGTGACAAGATAGGCGTCAAGCGCCTCATCCGCCCTGCGAATCGCATCTTCCGTGATCGCATAAAACATCACGAGTGAAGCCAGATCCATCTGCTCCTGAAGAATGCTGTTAAAACTCATCCGGCCGGGCGCATCGACGACTGTCTTCATAAACTCCCAGGAGCGCTCCCCGAACCCCATCGCATACAGAATCTCTGACGTCACAAGGCGATTCGCCATTTCCGTATAAATCTCGTGGTTCTTTTTCACCGGAAGCTTGCGCCCTTTCGCAAGTGCGGAAATCGCGCGCTGCCATTCCCCGTTCAAGAGATAAACTGGCGCAAGATCCACAAGCGGGCTGCTCACGCTGTCGTGTTCTGGCGCGCTCTGCGATTTCAAATAGTACTCTATCGCTTCATCAAGACGCAAAAAAAGCGCAAGACTGCGCGCATGATTCAGAAGAACCACTCGGCTCTTTTCGTTCGTAAACTCCACCGAACGCTGGCTCGCTTCAAATGCCCGCGTATGCTCATGCATCGCATCGTAGATCGCAGTCAGATTGTTGTGCGCCGTATCCGCCCAAAATGAATCGTTCAGCGCCTCGCGGCTGATCTCCTCCGCTTCCTCAAAGCGGTCAAGCTTCATCAGGCCCCACACTGCGCTCATCGCAAGACGCGTGTGATACAGTCTCGCAAGACGCTCATATACCGCGACCTCTTTCCCGCGGTCATCAAGCTCTGCATACACATCCGCAAGGTCATTCATGATCCGCTGATGCCAGCTCTGAAGCTCCCCGCCCTCGGGAATCCCTGTCTGCGCATCGCAGTATTTATCCTCGAACTCCTCTAGAAGCTTCTTAAAATACTGCATCGCGCGAAGGTGATTGCCCTCCCCGAGCCAGAACACATACCCAAGCGCGTACAGTGCACCCAAAGAATCCGGATCCTCCTTCAGGATCTTCTCCGCCTCGTTGCGCGCCGCGATATAATGCCCGTTCGTCGCTTCCTGGAAGGCATTCTTCTCATGCGCAGTGCTGAAAAATATATCCTGCGCATACGAAGACACGCCGCTGAAAAGCACTGCCGAAAGGCACAGACAGATGATGCTTAGTATCCGTTTCATATCAGCGCATCAGGGAACTGGACAATTTCTGGAGCGGCACACGCATCGCGTCCTCGACAACCTCCAGCGCATTGCGCGTGCCGGGCGCCAGCTGCAAACGGTGCGGGAAAAGCGACGGCGCAAGCGCCTGCACGTCTTTCGCGTTCACATACATGCGCCCGCGCATGAACGCATGCGCCTGAAGTGCCGGCACCGCCTGAACCAGCGATCGCGTCGACGCTCCCTGAAGGCAACGGCTGTCATCGCGAATCCCTCGAATGATGTCCACAAGGCACGCCATGATCTCGTCGGCAACCTCCACACCGTTGCGCACAATCTCGCGCGCCGCAAGCACGCTCTCCACGCTCACTTTCGGCATTTCACACTTCTTGCGCGGCTTACCCCAGCTGCGAATCACTTCCAGCTCCGCTTCCCGGCTGATGTTCGTCATCCGTATCTTGAACATAAATCGGTCGAGCTGCGCGATCGGAAGCGGATACGTACCCACCGCATCCAGCGGATTCTGCGTCGCAATCACAAAAAACAGATCCGAAAGCCGGTGAGTGACATTGTCAATCGTCACCTGCTTCTCACCCATTGATTCAAGAAGCGCTGACTGCACTTTCGGAGACGTGCGGTTGATCTCGTCCACAAGCGCGATATGCGTGAAAATCGGTCCGCGACGGAAATGAAACTGGCTCGAATCTGGATCAAAGACCATCACACCCGTGATATCGCCGGGAAGAAGGTCGGGCGTGAACTGCATGCGGCGAAACGACGACATCTCATCTGCGGATGTCTCCGCGCCTACGATGCTCTCCCCAAGCGCCTTCGCAAGCGTCGTCTTGCCGCTGCCAGGAAAATCCTCAAGCAGCACATGGCCGTCCGCAAGCAGCGCGATCAAGATCAGGTCGATCACATCATCGCGCCCCATCACGTCATATCGCATGCGCCGCTGCAAAAGGCTTATGTTATTTCTCGCTTCTTCCGTATTACTCATCTCTGCTCTCCAGGCTAAAAAGAAAAAAAACACGCCCTGAACATAGCGTTTTATCCGGTTTCATGGAACTGAAAAGGAAGTGAAATCTGAAAAAACGGCAGGCGTATCCGCGACAGCGGATAGACTGCCGCACATGCCGCGTATCGGACAACGGACGATAGCGGCATTTTTACTTCCAAATCTCCCCCATAAATGACAAAATCGCGATGACTTTGATGGGAGGACGTCCGATCTGATGAAAAAATTCCTCACTGCGGCGCTGACTGCCGCGATACTCACACAGGCCTGCGCATGGCTCGACGAGGTCGGCAAGGACAAGAGCTCCGCCGAACTCAGGCTCACATCCGCACCGACTGAAGACACAGAGCTCGCATGCCCGGCAAACAGTTTCCCCATGCGCTTCAGCTTCTTCGATCTGGACAACAACGCTGAAATGCCGGCGGCGATCCAGATGTACGAGACCTATCCGGATATCATGACCTCGCAGTACGCCATGATCACTTTCGCGCAGCGCGACGCGCGCAATCTCCAGCCATGCAAGGCGCCCGGCGACATCCTCGGCTCCGAACAGCCCCTCACGCGCGACGGATGCCTGCGCATGGCCGTCCAGTTCAACAACTGCGACACACCCTTCACCGCGCGCATCCTGGGCTCGCTCACGCTCGATGAATTCTCGACCGAACGCGGGAAACGTATCAAAGGAAAACTCGCGGGAAAACTCGTCTATTTTGAACAGATCAAGAGCGCGACAGAAACCCTCGAGCGCGAAGCTGAAATCGGCACCGTCGAGGGCGAATTCTCATTCGTCAACCACGCCGGCGCCGTCTGGAACAGATAACGGCTCTGTGCTACACACTGTTCTGCCTGCATGGATACGAAATGCGCGGGAAGCAAAACTGAGCAGCTTGCCTCCCCCAAGGCGTGCCGCCCGCTGCCCTATCCATAGGCGTTGAACAGAGCCAGCAAACTCAGCGCCGGAACACGAGGATGTTCTCGTACGCCTCGCTCTTGTTCTGGTCGCGCACATAAAGCCGCACAGAATTGAGCCCAGGGCTCAGCGGCACGGTCGCGCGGATATGCCCGCTCTCCGACGACAGCTGCGAATATGCGACTTTCTCATAAGTATAGGTGTGGTCGATATCGGCCGCTGTATAGATGTAATAATCCGTCAGGGGCGCGAACGAGGTCACGTCCGCCTCGATCGTGATCGTATCCTGATCGGTCACATGGCTCATCTCGGGCAGGATGATCCGCGGAATCGTCGCGATCGTCTTCGGCTCGATCTGAGACACGGCTGCATCCGATGCCGCCTCAAGCCCGGCAGTCTCGACCCAGCCGACCGTCTGACCGGCAGAGACATGCGTGTACGCGCCAAATTCCGCATCCGCGCGCACGACCGTCCCGCCATCAAGGCTGAACAGCGAATTCGCTGTCCCCACGGGCGACACATAGAGCTTCGCGCCATCGCGCACGCGCATCACGCGCGACACGTGCGTCAGCGACTGCCCCGCGACGGCCTCCCCCTTCGAGGTCTTGAACGATATGCGCTCCAGAAGCACCTGCGTCGAGGACTTGTCATACACATGAAGCTCCATCTGGATATCCTCCGCGCCGACTTTCGATGTCCGGAACTTGAAATCACGCGACACGAGCGCCCCCTTTTCGAGCGGCTCCGTCTCCGCGCGCGCATCCACAAGCTTGATCTCCGGCGCCTTATTCTTCAAATACACCAGCGGCTTCTGTGCCGTCCCCTTACCGTCATTGCTCACCCAGATCCGCATCGTCACTTCCTCGTCATCATCGAGAAGGCTGTTGCCCTGCGCCTTGCCGTCGCGATCCAGAATCGCATAATGTATCTTGAACGCCGGCTGCTCGATCGCATGGATATGCAGCTCCGCTGAGGCCGTCGCCGCGACCGACGCCGGCACCGGCGTGCCGTCATCCAGAAACACGTTGAGCTTCAGGTCATCCACGCGCGAGTTCAGCGCACGGTTAGTCTTGAACTTCAGCTCGCGCGTCACCGACGCACCGGGCTCGACGCGCCCGAAGATGAACTCGCGGTCATTGACGCGCAAAAAGCTCGACTCCGTCCGCCCTGCCACTCGGCAGACCGGCACCTGCCCTTCATTCACAACCGTCGCGCGCAAGGTCAGCTCATCCCCTGCCGTCACATCATTGCCAGCCGTCCCCGTCTCAAGCATCACCTTGAGCTTCGCCTCAGAAGGCGACGCGCACGCCTGCCAGTCTATCCCCTGCTTCCCGAGCGACGACACCAGCGCCTCATCCTCTGCCTTCTGAAGCACATCCGCACCCTTCATGAACGCCTCGATCATCCCCGCGCGCTCGTGCTCACCGCCCACATTCTTCAAAATCTCACGCGCCAGACGGACCTGCGGGTCATCCACGGGCTTGTTCGTCTTCTGCTTGTTCTTGATCAGCTTGTCGATATCGTCGATCGTGATCACCGTGTCGTCGTCCATATCCTCTTCGGGCAGCGCATATCGCGTCGTCAGATACCTCAGGCTGTAGGCCGGCTTGATGTCGCGCAGCGCGTTCTGGTTGTCCAGATGACCACCGAGGCTCTCCTCGCGCCGCTGCCACGGCCTCGGATACAGGTCGAGCGTCCCGTCCGTCGCGCGCATCGGCACAAGGCGGATATCAGGCACTATCCCCACAGACTGTATCGACAGGTCGCCCGGCGTCAGATACTGGCCGATCGTCAGTTTCAGCGCCGATTTATCAGGAAGCTCATACAGCACCTGCACGCTACCCTTCCCGAAACTCGTGTCACCGACAATCAGCGCGCGGTTGTTGTTCTTGAGCGCCCCGGCCACGATCTCAGACGCAGACGCAGACGACGAATCCATCAGCACCACAATCGGATACGACGACTCCGTCTTTTCCTTCGTCGCATAGCGCGGCTTCTGCAGCAGGTCATGCCCACCCACCGTCGTCACGATCGTCCCCGACTCCAGGAAATTGTCCGCGATCTGTACCGCCTGTTCCAGAAGACCCCCGGGATTACCGCGCAGATCGAGCACAAGGCCATCCATCCCCCCCATCTCCGCGCGAAGCTTCTCAAGCGCCTTCTGCATGTCCGACTGCGAATTTCCCTGAAAACTCTTCAGCTTCACGTATGCGATCTTGTCGCCCAGCACATCCGACTCCACGCTCGGAATCGATATCTCGTCGCGTATCACATCGATCGGCTTCGGCGATTTCCATCCCTTGCGCATCACCGTCAGATGCACTGTCGTCTTCGGCTCACCCTTGAGCAGGTCCACCGCCTCGCTGATGCTCATGTTCAGCGTCGGCGTGCCGTCGATCGTCAAAATCTGGTCGCCTTCCTCGATTCCCGCGCGCTTCGCAGGCACATCCCCCGTGATCGGCTCCACCACGATCAGCACCCCGTCAATCATACGAACGACAATGCCCAGGCCGCCGAATTTGCCGCGATTCCCCTCCGCCATGCTGCGATACACCTCCGGCGAAAGAATCAGGCTGTGCGGGTCAAGCGCGCTCAGCATCCCGTTGATCGCATCATACTCGAGCTCCCGCTGCTTCACATCTTTCGGCAGATACTCCTGGATGAACGAAAATATCCCGCGAAGCCTCAGGCTCATCTCCCACAGATTTTCCAGATTGTTCAGCGCAAACTCACGCGACTGCCCGCTGATATTCACCGTCACCTTCGTCGGACGCTCCTTCACCTTCCGGTCGAACGTCAAAAGAAGCTCCGGCACATTCTTCTGAAGGTTGTCAAGCGCCGACGCAATCATCAGCTCCGGATCCAAGCGCGTCGGATCCACATAATTCTGCTGCAGCTGCAACAGCACGCGGTTGAACACCTGCAGCGCCGCCATATCATGATATCCGTCATTGCGCGTCTGCGCCATCAGCTCAGAGCCCTGCCATTCAAACGCATAATGCCCGTTGCGTTCCACGATCGACAGACAAATCCCGGCCGCCATCAGCGCGCCCGTCAGTCCCCAGTATGCTATTTTTTTCGCGTTCAACTCCATACCTCCATAGGCGGAAAACACGTCCATCTTAACACGTTCTGCCGCGTGAAACATTTCCAAAGTCATGCGAATTTCTTCCGGCGCTCATTTTCTGGCGCTGCGGCTTTCGGCCTGCGGCCGATACGCCTCCGCCGCGCCGCTATGCCCCTTCGGGCATACGCGGCGCAACCCCTCCCCGCACGCTCCCCCCTCAAAAATTCATCCCCCCACTTCCCCGCTGCACCTCCACTCCGAAAAATTTCAGACCATCACTTCACCGCTGCACCTCCACTCCGAAAAATTTCAGACCCTCACTTCACCGCTGCACCTCCACTCCGAAAAATTTCAGACCCTC
>JAFUEE010000002.1 GCA_017464085.1 Pseudomonadota bacterium | reverse complement strand
CGCTTGTGGCGCATACGGCCTGCGTGCGTCGGCTATCGCTGCGCGATACGCCGACGTTGCCTTGTGATAATGGTGATTGTCAAGCGGGCTGCTGTCGGCTATAATTTCGAAGCGCCGCAGGGGAGCGGCTTTTGGAAGTGAGTGACGTATGGCGACTTCTATTGAACCCAATCACAAAGCAAAAGACAGCGTCTTTACGGATTTGTTCACGATTCCCAAGTATCTGCTTGAGCTTTATCAGACGCTGCACCCGGAAGACAGGACGACGGCTGAGGGCGATCTTCGGGTCGTGACGGCCAAGTGTGTGCTTGCGGAACACATCTATAACGACCTCGGCTTTATGGTTGGCGGTGACCGGCTGATCATGATGGTAGAGGCTCAGAGTTCGTGGTCGCCCAATATTGTCATTCGGCTGCTCATCTATGTCGCGCAGGCTCTGAACAACTTCTTCACGGAGCGCAAGATTCTGCTCTATAAGGATAGCAAGGTGCATTGTCCCAAGCCTGAGCTTTATGTCGTCTTTACCGGGGAACGCGTATCTCAGCCCCCAGTGCTGTCATTTAAAGATCTGTTCTTCGGGGATAGTGTCGAGTGCGACATCGACGTCAAGGTGCATGTCATCTATGAACAGGATACGGATGATATCATCAATCAATATATCATATTCTGCAAGGTGTTGACGGAGCAGGTCAAGAAAAATGGTCCGACGCGCAAAGCGATTGAAGAAACACTGAGAGTTTGTCGGGATAAACAAATCCTTGTCGAATACCTTAAACAAAGGGAGACTGAAATTATGGATATCATGACAACTTTGTTTGATCAGGATTATATTACTGAACTGTATGGAAATGAACGTAGAATGGAAGGTAAGCTGGAAGGTATAAAGGAAGGTATAAAGAAAGGTAAATTGGAAGGTATATTGAATTCTATTAGAGGGTTGATGCAGTCTTTAAGTGTATCAGCCGATAAGGCCATGTCTTTGCTCATGATTCCGAAAGAGGAACAGGAAATATATAGAGAAGTCTTATCGAAAGAGAAAACAAAGGGAGACTGAAATTATGGATATCATGACAACATTGTTTGATCAGGATTATATTACTGAACTGTATGGAAATGAACGTAGAATGGAAGGTATAAAGGAAGGTATAAAGGAAGGTATATTGAATTCTATTAGAGGGTTGATGCAGTCTTTAAGGAAGGTCTGAACAATTGCCGTTTTTTGGACAATAGTATTTCAGACGCATAAGTTTTGTGCGGGCGAGACGCCCGCATCCCCAGGAGGTTTTCGAATTATTCAGAGCTATTTCAGACGCATAAGTTTTGTGCGGGCGAGACGCCCGCATCCCCAGGAGGTTTTCGAATTATTCAGAACTTCCTTATGCGTATCATCCGAAAAGGCCATGTCTTTGCTCATGATTCCGAAAGAGGAACAGGAAATATATAGAGAGGCATTGTCTGAACAAAATGAGGGGTGCAGATGGAGGCAGAGACATAATGAGCATTGAGGCATCTCTTTTTGCGGGAGCGGTTGTGGGAGCGTGGCGCTGGCTGAGCCATCGGGAGCGTGGCGCTGCATCGTGTGCGGGCATGATGCAATGATACAGTGTTGTCTTTGTCTTCAGAGCAGTCTTTGAAATAGAGCGCGCGTATGAAAGGTGATTTTGCGCGTATGGCGTAAGCCATAGCGCAAAAAAATGCGCCGTATCTGACGAAGTCAGATAGGCGCATCACAAAAGTCCTTAATGTTAATGATAGCCAGAGGGCGTTAGGGGTGATCTGTTTCGGCGGTATCGTCTTTTTGAGGCGCGTCGAAATCGGGGAGCACGTCGTTTCTGTGTTTCCATGCCAGGAAGAGCGCGCGGATGGTGTAGCACCAGAAGGCGAAGAGCAAACATGCGATGAGAACGGAGGGCCAGTATTTTCGCGGAGATTCGTCGGCTTCGATGAGGGAAGCTGTCTCGCAGATGGATGAAGGGTCTTGATAGAGGCCGCCGACGGCGATGACTTCGCCGGTGTCGAGTGCGGCGATGCTGTAGATGTCTTCGACGGCGGGGCTGGAGATGAGTTCGAGCCTGCCGAGGTCTTTGGGGGCGGAATAGATGGCGCCGCCTTTGCCGGTGAAATAAATCTGGAACCTGTCCTTGCCCTCGGCGATCGTGCAAGATGTGAGGTCAAAATCGAAGCTGTACTTGATTTTGGACCATTTGTTGAGGCCGTTCTGAGCGCGGTATATCGTGCCTTTGTCGCCGACCGCGAGGCCGAAAGTGCCGTCAGAGGATAGGCAGACGCTGCGCAGTGTCGCGTTGGAGGTGTTTGACATGTGTGTCCAGGTCTTGCCGTAGTCTTCGGAGACGAGGATCGAGCTGTTGTCGCCGACGGCGACGGCCATATTTTGAGCGGTTGCGACGGCATGGAAGTCGGTGATGCGGTCGCGGCGCCAGGACCAGCTTTTCGCGTCGTTCGACATGAGGATGAGCGGTTCCTGGGCGCTTGCCGATTCTGCGGCGATCCACCAGCGGCCGTTTGCATTCCGGGTGAAATGCGCGTTCTGGGGATCGAAGCCGACGGTCATGGCCCAGAGCGTCTGGTCGGTGCGCAGGGAGATGCGCGTCATGCCCGGGCGCGCGGGTTCCCCAGTGAGTGACGCAATCGATCCGTCGAGGCAGCGCGCGTCGAGGACGTGCTCGGTCTTTTCGGTTGAGGTGTAGAGCGCGTTCTTTTGAAGCACGGCGGCGTTGCCGGAGCAGGAAATCAGCCGGGCGGGGCCGTCTTGCGGCTGTATGGGGAGCGCGGGGGCGGTCTGGATGCTGTTCTGTGCGACTTTTGCGAACGCGAGGCCGTCCGGGGTCTGTACGAGCGCGATGAGCGCGTCATTGTCGGACGTGAGGTTGCGGATCGCGAAAGCGGGGTTGTCGAGGCAGGCGAATTTTTGAAGGGTGCCGGATGCGGAGGGGCGGTCCGATTGAGGCGCATCTATATGATTGGTCTCGTTTTGTTTCAGCTCGTCTTGGAGCGGCCTGGTGAGATAGACGCAGTGGCTGTCTGAGAGGTAGAGGTCGTTCTGTATGAGCGCGGCGTCGAGGATGCCGGGGAGGGGGAGGGTTTTCCATTTGCCCGTTCCGTGGAGGTCGAGCGCGGCGGAATTGCCGTCGAGCGCGCAGGCGATGTCGCCGTTTGCGGAGAGCAGGAGCTTCTGCACAGGGGCGTGCAGGCCGGATTCTTCGCGTCTGAAGGTGTATCCTGCATCGTAGGAGCGGTAGAGGCTGTTTCCGGCGGCGATGAGGCCGATTTGTCCGCGCGGGTTGTCCGGGCGCAGGGGGAGGTCTGCGCTTGCGAAGGCCATGTCCCGGACTGTCGATCCGGAAGGCTGGAACCAGGAGCTGATCTGAGGTTCTTTGTTGTCGTTGATGCGGTCGATATGCGAGTCGTCGCCGGCGACGAGTATTTTGAGGAGCCCGGGCTTTTGCTCTCCGGGGGCGAATGCGATGGCGCGGTAGTGGAAGCCTGCATTTTTGGAGCGCAGGTAGCATTTCCCGTCGACATTTTCGCAGAAGCCCCACAGGCCGTAGGCGCCCGAGAAAGCGAATGCGCCCGGATAATCCGGGGTGACGGCGATGTCGTAGATGGAGCGTTCTGTCGGCGCTTTTTTGGTGCGCCATGTGAGCCCGTTGTCTGATGTGACGAGGAGGGTGCCTTTTTCGCCGCCGATGACGCCGGTTTTGGGGCCGGTGAACGCGATGGCGCGCAAATTCTTGTGTTTGACGTGCAGGGGGCGTTTTGTCCATGAGAGACCGTCACTGCTCGTCATCAGGAGGCTGTCTGTGCCGACGGCGTAGAACATGCCGTCGTGGTAGGTGATGTCGTTGAAATCTTCGGCTGTATGTCGCGCGAGCGCTTCATAGAGCGCATTTTCGACGAGGTTGCCCGCGAGTATGTCGCGGACGACGCCATAAGAGGCGTAGGAACCCGAGATGGCCTGGACTGGGCCGAATGTGTGATTTTCAGTGGCTTTGGCGACGAGGATGGCGCCGTTCGTGCCGACGGCGACCCAGGTTTTGTGGTCGTCGGAGACGGCGGCAGCGCGGATATCGGCCTTGAAGTCAATGCCTGGCACGTCGTCGAACGGCAAGGGAGCCCATGCTGGCGCGTCGGAAGTGAGGTCGTATTTGGCAAGCGCGCCTTTTGTGCCAGTGGCGATGACCATGTCAGGGGTGGCGGAAAGGCTGAGCCAGTCGGCGCGTGCCGGGGAGACGCCGTGCATCCATGGGGTGTCGTTGCTGTCGGATGATTTTGTGAGCAGCATCTGGTTGGCGCCGGCTGCAAACCAGGTATTTCCGACGCGCAGGACATCGTTGAAGCGGACGCCGTCGTCGATTTTGGCGGGATACCAGCCCTCTCGGTCGGCGTACGTCGAGAGGAGGAGGCCTTCGCGGCCGACGGCGATCATTTTCGGGGAAGCGGTGTCGCCGGGTTCCGGTGATGTGAACGCGATGTCGAGGATGTCCTGGCTGATCGCGAGCTGGTCTTTGTCCGGCTTGTATGATTCGCCGCCGGTCCAGCCTTTCTTTCCGCCAAAGATGATCTGTTTCGAGGCCGGGTCATACGCGAGGCTGGTGGCCTGCGTGGGGATCGGGGCTTCGGATTTGTTCCATGTCAGGCCGGCGTTGCTCGTATAGAGGAGGGTGTTTCCGTCACCGAGCGCGACGGCGGCGCTGCCTTGGAGCGGCTGGATGTCGCGCAGGGAGACGTTCGTCTGCGCGTCGCTCTGCAGGACGGTTCCGTCCGGCTGTATCTGTAGCGCGACGCCGCCTTTGCCGAGGAGCATCTGTTTGCGCTTGAGCTCGTATGAAGACATCGTCTCGCAGAAGACGGATCCGTATTTGTCGCCGTAATATTTTCGGATTGGGTCGAATTTCTTATGTCCGCCGGAAGCAAAGCGCTGAAGCCTGCCCGTGACTTCCAGCGGTTCCAGGCCCATGTTCTGCCCGAATGACGTGGATGTCTTCGACATGAACGACGCGAACCGCGAGTTTTCCATCTGCTCCTGGACATAGAGCGAGCTGCCCATGAGCTGATAGATGAGCTTGTGCGCGCCTGTTGTGAATGCGTTGTCTTTGGCCTGGATGCCGACATGGCGGATGGGGATGCCGGTTGCGTGGACATAGCGGTTGTCTTCGAAGTCCTGCGGCTTCGTGACGGCATCCTCGTCGGCCGCTCGGATGCGGTATTCGTTGGCGTCGCCGAGTTCGAGCGGGGTGCTGCTCGAAAAGAAGTACTGGATATCTTGTCTGTCGTCGTAGATGAACTTGGGGACGATGATGAGGACGCCAAGCATCAGGGCGATGCCGAACGCGGTCGGTTTCTTGTATCTGTGCCGGTTTTTCCGCCATTCGGCGCGTATCGCGCGTATGGCTTCCTTGTCTTCCTCCATCTTGAAGGCATCGAGGACTTCTTCGGTCACGTCTGTGCCGGCGCCGGGGTCGAATGAGGGCACGAAGGGCTCGTCGTTGCTTTGAGGCTGGGAGGTTTCGTCATGTTCCGCGCTGTTCTGGGGCTGATTGTCAACATTTTCCGCGCTGTTTTGTGGTTCCTGCGCGAGAGTATCAGGAGTTTGTGTGGTTTGTTCGGGCATGAGTATGTGTGAACCGGAAATAAAGCGGCCTGAAGGCGTTTTATGATGTTTGTTTTGGGAGGGGGAAGACTCCCCCTTCGCGGCTATTTGCAAGCAAATACGCCGCTACCCCCTCGACGGATTTTGTTTCAATTCGGGGCGCGTCATCGCTTTGCGAAGCGCTTGAGGAGTTCGGGGATCGACTTCTGGTCATAGCACGCGGAGAGCTTTTTTCCGAGCTCGATGGCTTTGGCGTGTATGGCATCGACGGTCTGCGCGTCGATGTCTGCGGAAGCGTAGTCGAGCGAATCGATCCACTGCTGGCGTTCGGCGCAGTAGTCGCGCAGGGTGTCTGATACCGCCTGGCAGTCGCCGGATTTTTCGGACACGGCTTTGTCGAGTCCGTCAAAGAATTCGAGCATCTGCGCCGCAAGCATGCGAGACTGGGCTGCCTTGGCATCTTTAGGGGATTGAGAGGTCGCGTCCGTGGCATTGTCTGACAGGGCTTGCGCGGGTATTTCTGGCGCAGGTGCAGGCTGCGCCTGTGCTTGAGTGGCGCAGAGCGCGAGGCAGATCATGCCGGAGATAAAAAATTTGACTTTCATGCGTATTCCTACGTTCAACCACATTGGTTTACATATGCAAAGTGTGATATAGTATGGCGCGATCGGGTATATCGTCCGAAAAGTCTCCAGACTGTTTCGTGATCCGCATGGCGATATCGGCCCATGCAGGTATGTCCTAAACCACAATAGCAGGTTGTACAACCTCATTTTATAAGGAAAATCAATATGCGCAGAAGTGGCGTGCTTCTTCATCCGACGAGCCTTCCCGGGCTTGGCGGTATCGGTTCGATCGGGGCTCCAGCCCGTGATTTTTTGAGATTTTTGGCGGCTTCCGGCCAGAGCGTCTGGCAGATGCTTCCGCTGGTGCCGACGGATGACGGCGGCTGTCCGTACAATTCGACGAGCGCGATGGCGTCAAATACCCGTCTGATCGACATTCCGGACCTGTGCGGGGAGGGATTTGAGCTTCTGGATCACAGCGCGCTGGACGACGCGCCGCGTCCGGAGAACTGGGAGCGCGCGGATTTCGAGGCGGCAGGCCGCTGGAAGAATGCGAAGCTCGCGTCGGCGCTTTGTCGCATGAAGCAGAGCGACGCGCCGGTTCATCGCGCGCTTCGCGCGCAGTTTGAGAAGTTCTGCAAGGAATCGTCAGGCTGGCTGGATGATTTTGCGATGTTCGACACGCTTCAGAGCGTTTTGCCTGAAGGCCCGCTGTGGACGAACTGGCCCAAAGGGCTGCGCGACCGCGACAGGAAGGCGCTTTCGGAAGCTGCATCCCGGTATGCATCGGAGATCGAGCTTCGCAAGTTTGCGCAGTTCATTTTCCGCATGCAGTGGAACGCGCTTCGCGCGCAGGCGCGCGGAATGGGCATCAAGATCATGGGCGACGTGCCTATTTTTGTGTCACACAATTCTGTCGATGTCTGGTGCCACCGCGAGCTCTTCGAGCTCGACGCGCAGGGGTTCCCCGGCGCGGTCGCAGGGGTTCCGCCCGATTACTTTGCCAAAGAAGGGCAGCTCTGGGGCAACCCGCTCTATAACTGGAAAGTGCTCGCTAAAACTGGCTATGCATGGTGGATCGAGCGCCTGACGGCTCTGAACAACCTCGTGGATATCGTGCGCATCGACCATTTCCGGGGGTTTGAGGCGTTCTGGAGCGTTCCCGTGACCGAGAAGACGGCGATCAACGGCCATTGGGTGAAAGGCCCCGGGATTGAGTTTTTCAATGCAGTCGCGAAGGCGCTTCCCGGCCTGGAGATCATCGCGGAAGACCTCGGCATCACGACGCCCGAAGTCGACAGGCTGCGCAAAGATGCTGGTTTCCCGGGCATGCGTGTGCTCCAGTTCGGGTTCCCGCTCGACGATGCGAATGACCATCATGCGCTGCACATGCATACGCAGGACAGTGTCGTCTATTGCGGCACGCATGATAATGATACGACCGTGGGCTGGTATCTTTCGCTTGATGAGACGCAGCGCGACCGCGTCCGCCGCTATCTGTCGATTGACGGCAACGAGATCGCGTGGCAGCTGATGCGCGCGGCGGAATCCTCCGTGGCAGAGCTCTGCATCGTGACGGTTCAGGATCTGCTCAGCCGTGGCTCGGATGCGCGCATGAACGTGCCCGGCGTGGCCAAGGGCAACTGGGCCTGGCGCATGACTGATGCGCTTCCTGGCTGGATTGCCGACCGTCTGCGCGATATGGTTGAGGTTTACGGGCGTGCGCCTTGGCAGCAAAAGAAAGCCTGAGAGTGTTTGAATTTCTGTATAAGAACTGCTACTAAGCGCGAATTGTATGTCCGTGTATGTTTTTGATGTATACGGCTTCGCGCGAATATTCATGGAGAGAAAAGTTATGAAGAACAAACTTTTTGCCCTGTGTGCCTTGGCATGTGCGGCATGCGGCATGACTGCCTGTGAAGACGGGCAGTATCAGGATCTTAAGTGTGACAGCAGCTATGTGGCGGAATGCCTCGATGCGAAAAACATGATGTCTTGTGTGAACGGCACGCTTGTCGTGACGAAATGCCAGAACAACTTTTACTGCACGTCTCAGAACGGCGCGGCTGCTCAGTGCGCGCCCGCTTCTGATAACTCGGCTTCGCCTCAGCCCCAGTGCGATTTCGCCGGCAGCAAGTGCCAGGGTGACAACCTGCTCACCTGCACGAACGGCATCCTCTCGTCTCAGGCATGTCAGTATGGTTGCGATCCTGCGACCAACATCTGCAAGCAGCAGGCAGCTCCCGCTGAGTGCGATTTTACCGGCAGCAAATGCCAGGGCGACAGCCTGCTCACCTGCACGAACGGCGTCCTCTCGACGACGGCCTGTGAATTCGGTTGCGATGCCGAGGTCAACACCTGCAAGATGCAGGAAGTTCCCGAGGACTGCACCCCGGGCGAAAAGAAATGCGCCGGCAATGCCGGCCTCGCGGTCTGCGGCGATGACGGCAAATGGGCGTATGCTGACTGCATCTGTGTCGATGACCCGACAGAAGGCCCGAAATGCGATCAGAACCCAGAGCCTCCCGCAGATCCCTGTGCGGCGTGCACCGATAATCAGGTCTGCAAAAACGGCAGTTGTGCAGATATCCCCACGGATATCGAAGTGAGCGATGTCGTCGCCTGCCAGGCCGACGAAGATTGCGGTGACGGTCTTGTCTGCGCCAATAAAGCCTGCGCGCCTGCCGGCATGCTCGCGGCGAATGACGGCGATGCCTGCCCCGAAGACTGGTACAAGGCGCACTATTATGAAGCATGCGATGCCGACGGCAATGCCCGCTACTGCGCCGAAGATGATAATGGTCAGATCGTCCTCTATGTCGAAGAATGCAGCACTTCATGCAAGACGGCGTATGATAAAGCCAATGAGCGTTATACCGCAGTCTGCGATGTGCCTGATTCCGCAAAATGCTTCGAAGAAAATGAGGAACTCGGCTACTGCGATGACAGCTATGATGACTTCGCGTTCGAGTCCTATTATGTCTGCATGCCTTCGACAGACGGTTCGCTGACTGCAGTCGATATGTCGGTCTGGGGCGAATATAGTGAATGCAAGGGCACGACCTGCTCTGCTGACGGCCTGACATGCGCGGATGGCGCGATGCCGACAAGCTGCGAGTATGAGACGAAATGCGACGGCTCGACGTTCTATTATTGCTATGACCTCGGCATCTTCGGCGTCTATGACGGCAGCGAGAATTGTGCGGATCTCGGCATGGTGTGTGACACGATCGACGGTGCTGCCGGCTGCTTCAAGCCCTGCGATAATGCCGGTGCTGTCAGCTATGCCTGCAATACTGATGAAGAAGAAGGCACGCTCAATCTCGTCACGAATACATGCACCAGCTTTGGCGAAGGCCAGGTCTATGAAATCACTTCGAGCCGCACTTGCGGCAACGCCTGCGATGCCGATAACGGTGCGTGCAAGGCGCTTGAAGTCGGCGCGGCATGCGACGAAGTGACGTTCGTTCCGGAATGCCTCGGCAATTCGCTGACCAAATGCGAAGGCGGCCTCGTCGCCATCGATGAGGATTGCGAAGCTTCTGGCAATATCTGCGCGACATTCGGCGGCGAAGGCTATTGCATGGAAACCTGCGATTCAGAAGATGCCGAACGCTCGGCCTGCCAGGAATACGGCGGTGCCGGCGCGATGCTCGATCTCGTCTGCTCGAAAGATGACAACGGCACGCTCGTCTGGGACATCGATGGCGGCTATTATTGCTCAAGCCATGTCTGCGCCAGCGATTCGGAATGCAAGAAACTCGTCGAAGACGAAGGTTCGGAATGCGATTACAAGACGCACTCCGACGCTTGCCGCGATAATATCCTTGTGACATGCAACGAGGAAAACGTCCTCGAGGCTGTGGACTGCGGCTTTGAAGAGGCATCATGCGGTGTCCTGGCCGATGGTTATGGCGAAGGCATCGACTATGCTTCATGCTTCACCGCTGAAGATGCTTGCGAAGAAGAAGGCGCTCAGAAAAATGTCTGCGTCGATACGCTGTTCGTCTCCTATCTCAGCAATATGCAGTGCTACAACACGTCGATCGGTCTTTACTACATCGCGAATCATAACGATTACTGCAAGGAATATTGCACCGACGAGTCGTCCTGCGAGATCATGGCCGAGGATGAATAATCCGTCAGATCCCGTCGGCGTTTGATGCTTGAGGCCGGCTATCCGCGATGCGGATACGCCGGCTTTTCTTTTCTTTGTGGCCGGCTATCCGCGATGCGGATACGCCGCCATTTTTCTGCCGCTATGGCCATTGGCCATACGCGGCAGGTGCTGCGCGAAGCGCTGCATTTAACTTCGGTATGGCGGAATACTTGGGATATTCTCGGCCGTTAATTCAGCATAGCCGGAATCGGCTGATTTCTTTTTAATGGAGGCTCTATGCTCAACGAAAAAGTCGCATCTCTGCTCAATACGCAGATCAACAAGGAACTGTATTCGGCCTATCTCTATCTGGAATTTGCCAATCACTTTGCGGAGGCCGGCCTGAACGGCTTCAGCAACTGGTACACGATTCAGGCGCAGGAAGAGCGCGATCACGCCATGCTCTTTCTCAAATACCTTCAGAACAACGATGGCAAAGTGACGCTTGGCGCGATTGATGCGCCTGTGACAGATGCCGCGTCGCACATGGATATCCTCAAGGCTGGCCTCAAGCATGAGGAATATGTGACATCCCTGATCAATGCGATCTATGCGGCGGCGCACGATGTCCGCGATTATCGCACGATGCAGTTCCTCGATTGGTTTGTCAAGGAACAGGGCGAAGAGGAGATGAATGCCAGCGATCTGATCAAGAAAATGGAACTGTTCGGCGGCGACCCGAAGGGGCTCTATATGCTCAATCAGGAACTGGCCGCGCGCGTGTATTCCGCGCCCTCGCTTGTCCTTGACTGAGCAGGCGCGTTTCTATCTCCGCTAGGCTTTTAGCGAGTTTTTGGCAGAACGCAGGCGAACTGCGGGTGACCCAGGAGGGCCGTAAAATCTGGGGCGATGATGTCGGCATATTGTGCGACGGCATCATAAGGGTTTGTCGTCGTGAGACCGACAACGAGGCATCCTGCGGCTCTTCCGGCGCGCAGGCCGTTGATGCTGTCTTCGAAGACTGCGCATTGTGCCGGATCTGCGCCGAACACCTCCGCGCCTTTGAGATAGCCGTCTGGGGCCGGTTTGCTCGCGGCATAGTCCTCTGCCGAAAGGATTCTGTCAAAAAGCGTCTGAATGTCCGGGCGAGCTGCGAGCACGCTTGCCATTTTGGGCTTGTTGCTGCTCGTGACGACTGCTGTCTTCACGCCTGCCGCGCGAATCATCGTGATAAAATCGAGCACGCCCGCAATAAATCTGTAGTCCATGTTGCGCTCGAAAATATCGAGGCGTTCCGTAATCTGGGCCTGGATTTCCTTTTTGCCGGAAAACCAGGTTTCATAAATCTCTTTGAGCGTCCGTCCCTTGATGAGCTGCGCAAAATTGGGCTCTTCTGGAACAAATTCTCGCCCGATGGCGCCATAAAAATCCGTGTATTGTCCTTCGGTGTCGAAGACGACGCCGTCGAGGTCAAACAGCGCTGCTTTGAGTGTTATCATTAATAATGCTCCTTGGTTGATGCTTCTTTTGATGGTGTTTTGTGGGGGGAACCCTTTCTTTTGTGCCAAAAGAAGGGGTTCCCCCACACCCCCTTCCTAAAGAAAGGCTATGTGTGTGGGGGGGCGTTATTTTGTTTGGAATGATGCGTATTTGGTGGGAGCCTGTCGGCATTTTGTTTTATCGACAATTTGTCGGGCGTTATGCGTAGGTTGTTGTCAGGGGAGCGCTGCGCTTTGCGCGCCCGGGGGCGTTTTATCACAGATTGTGGGGAGTACAACTGTCATTGCGCGCGTCGCGCGCAAGAGCATAGAGGAGAGGCGTGGGGGTAGCGGCGTATTTCGCGTGCGAAATAGCCGCGCAGGGGGAGTCTTCCCCCAGCCAAGAGAAAAAAGGCTGATATGGCGATGGGCATTTGTGGCCAGAATAGAATTTTTTGCGTAAATGATGCGGTGAGATGCGGAGATGGATGAATTTTATCCACAGAATGGCGCGGAAAAGGCTGAAAGTGATGTCTAAAATTCAAAAAAATGCTCTAAAATGATATTTTTTTTATACAACCCGACGATATGTAGTTGAAAGTAGGCGAAGTTTGCGGCATAAAGAGGAGTGAAACGGCATTGCGCTTTTCGAAGTGTGAAGCGCGAGCCCAAGTAATAAACATAAAATGGAAGACGCCGTAGAGGCGAAGTGGAGACAACGATGAAAAAGACATGGACTGTTATAGCGATGTTGGCAGCACTTTGTTGCGCCTCATGCAATGATGATAACGATGATAAGGCGTCCTGTACAGATGGTCAGCGCATCTGCAGTGCGAATGGTGTCCGTCAGGAGTGCATTAATGGCGAATATGTGTCGCTGCCTTGCCCGAGCGGGCGTACATGCAGCAGCGGCGTGTGCGTGTCGCCGCTTGAATGCGATCCGAACACGACGAAGCCTGTCTGCGCTGGGGAGCACATGGTGAAATACTGCAGCGAATCGAAGTGGACGTATGCGACGACGGACTGCGGCGCGCTTTCATGCGCGAACGGTCCGAACGGCGCGTATTGCGATCCGACGTCAGTGGCGCCGGATGTCGTGTGCAATCAGGGTGCGCAGCGTTGCACGGCGACGGGCGCGCATCAGGTATGCTCGAACAATGCGTGGGTTGATTCGCCCTGTGGCGCGGGCAAGACATGCAAGGCTGGCGAATGCGTGAGCGAGGGTGCATGCAAGGAAGGCGCGACGCGCTGTGCGGCAGATGAAGCTGTTCAGAAGTGTGAGAATGGCGAGTGGCGGACAGTGTCCGTGTGCAACCAGCCTGGCGCGGATGCCTGCATCAACGGCGCGTGCACGACGAAACCTGCCTGCCCGTCGGAAGGCGATGCCTGCAATGCAGCCGGCGATGTGCTCTGCTGCGAGGACAATGCGTTCGTGTGCAACAACAGCAAGAAGTATGTCATTGTCGAGACCTGCGAGAATGGCAGCACCTGCGATACGGTCGAGGAATATGGCGTGATCGGCTGTGTATCCGAGACATGCAAGGCGGATGAAGTCGGCTACTTCATGACCTATGGGGAAGCCTGCTATGAGGACATGACATTTGATCTCTATGCCTGTCTCACGGGTGACAGCGGTGTCAATGGCATCTTCCCGGCCGCTTATGCGTCAGGATTCTGCGCGGACAAGGACAAGAAGCTTTCATGCAACAGCCAGGGCAAGGTCGTCGTCGAGGCATGTTCCGCTGCGGACTGCAAATCGAGCCAGAACCAGACAACTGGCAATTATGAGGCCTCCTGCACGATGGATGGTTCCGGTTCTGGTTCTGGTTCTGGGCAGACTGGGGTGACATACACGCTTTGCCCGTCGGATTGCAAGGTTCAGGGCGGCCAGACCTGCGCCGAGGCCTGCAAGGCCGAATCCGCGAGTTCCACGTGCGTGCTCGATTCCGACAATTACATCGAGTGCAGCGAGACCTGCTCGAAAGCCGGCGATACGACTCCGCTCTGCTTGACGCAGAATGGTGCGGGTTTCCTGCTCAATCAGGTCTGCACGGATGTCGATGGCAAGCTGCTCTATATCACGGATTATGAAAACTACTCGCAGTGCAACAATGGCTGCAATTCGGCAGGGACTGGCTGTAAATAATGGGCGTGTGCCGGCCAGTTTGCCGGCCGCTCAGATGGCGCTTTTGGGCGCTGTATTTCGTAAAACCGTATGCCTGTTGGGCATACGGCCTATTTTGTCAGAGACGTTCCACGGAACGTCTTTACATCAGAGACGTTCCACGTGACGATCGGCGACGTTTTTTTTGATGTCTTTACTTCTGGACGCGGCTATTTCATACGCCGCGTTTTGGCGCGGCTTTGCTGCGCATACGCCGCGCGTTGCATGGCTTTGGGGCGCGCGAAAATAAATATGCGAAAATGAGATAAGTTTTTTGCAAGATTTACAAATATGTGAGATGCTATCGAGGTGTTTAGTGCGCGCTTTGCGAGCTATGGAGGAGAGCATAATGAGATTTCTGAAGCCGCTGATGTGTTCAGTCCTTGCGTTTTGTGCCTTTGCGTCGAACGCCCAAGCCCAGGATATGGAGGAATTTAAAAGGCGTATGGCTGATGCGGCCGCAATGACGAAAGTCGATCTCGGGGAGGCGCTCAGGCAGTATCTGGAGCTCCGGGTTCAGTTTGCAGGTCCCGAAGTCGATTATTCTCTAGGGCGAGCATATCAGCGGCTCAATCAGTGTGTCGATGCGCAGCATTATTACACGGAGGTGATGGTCACCTATAATCTGCCGGAAAAAAATCCGATCTATCAGCGGGCGGTCAAGGCATACGATGAGATTGCTTCGTGCGGTGACTGGCAGAAAGTCTATCTGGATTGCGAAATTCCTGCAGGCGGTTATGTCCTGATTGATGGGGAGCGTGTGGCAGCATGCTGGGAGCGCGCGTACTCGTTCTCCCCGGGGGAACATGTGGTCAAGCTCGTGGATGCCAAAGGTAAGACGAAAGAAGTGAAGCACAAGGCGGTGAATGGCAGCAAGGAGCAGCGCATTCATCTCGCGTTTGATGTGGAGCAGGTCGAGATCGAAAAAGTCGTCAAGGAAGAGCATACCTATTATATGAAAGAGACGTTCAGCCCGCACCTGTATTGGGGGCTGATAGGGGGCGGTCTTGCGCTGGTTGCAGGCGGCATGGGCTTTTTGGCGATGGCGCACAACGCAAAATATGAAGAGCAGGATTTTGCATACAAGGCTTCAGCGGCCAAGACCCCTCAGGAATTTGAGGATTTATCTGCCGAGCGAGATAAGGCCATGAGCCGGGTAAAGACCGGCAATGCCTTGATGGGGACTTTTGTGGGTATTGGCGGTGCTGTGGCAGCAACGGGCGCAGTGCTGGCAATCTTGAATCATGTCTGGGGCAAGGAGCGTGTCGAAATGACGGATGTGAGTGCTTATGTCAGCCCGTCGCAGGATGGGGTTGCCATGGGCATTCACATGAATTTTTAGTGGGGTTGAAAGTCTCCACTTGACGCCGTTGCAGATGCTGGCAAAGGCAAGAGGCCATGATAAATAAGGTTATTTTCGCATATTGACCGCACGGAATAAATCTTGCTAATATCGCACCATGGCGTGTTGTTTGTCTTGTAAACTTCTAAACCATGAGGGAATGAGTTATGGCATCGGTAGGAAAAGTCATTAGAGAAATGTTGAATGAGAGTCACCAGGGGCGTTCGGGTGAATCCCGTATGCAGGGCGGCATGATCGCAAAGGTCGTCGACAATGTCGATCCCGAGGATCGTTATCGCGTCCGCGTATCGTTCCCTTGGCTGTCTGACCAGTACGCCAAAGATACCACATCCGATGGTAGCGAATCCAAAGTCCAGAGCCATTGGGCACGTATCACCTCCCTGATGACTGGCGGCGATATGGGTGGTGTCTGGCTTCCTGAAATCGATGATGAAGTCATGGTCGTCTTCGAAGAAGGCGATTTCGGCCGCCCGATCATCGTCGGTTCGCTCTGGAACGGCGAAAAAAGTTCCCCGAGAAAGCTTACCTATTCTCCCGATCAGACTGAAGTGGATGTCCCCAACAATCAGCAGGGCGGGGAGAATAACTTCCGCTTCTTCCGTTCGCGCATGGGCCACAGTCTGGCTTTCGTCGATAAAGAAGGCAATGGCGGCGTTTCCATCCGCTCTGCAAAATCAGCTGAGCTCTATATCGACGATGCCGATGGCAGTGAGCGCATTCGCCTATATGATAAAGATCAGAAGCAGTGGCTGGAAATTGATACCGTCAACAAAAAGATTACCCTTGAAACAGATACGGGCGATATCCTCATCAAGGCAAAAGAATTGATCCGTATGGAATGCAAGAATTTCGAGCTTGAGGCCGAGAAGAATGTTTCCATCAAGGCTGGAAAGAATCTCGATATGAAATGCAATAAGCTCAATTCCAAGTCAGATGCGTCGACGGATATTACGGCATCTGCCAAGATGACCCTCAAAGGCGCGACCATCGATCTCAACCCGTAAGCTTCTCTTTGTGCGTTTGAAGCCTGTACTTCGGTACAGGCTTTTTTTTGCTTGATGATCGCGGAGTGTATCGGACGCAGCAAAACCTGCGAGCGACAGCATACCCCCTGGTGCAGACATCGCCGATAAATTAGGCTCTCTGTTCAACAAGCGTGGATATGGCTCCCAATGCCATGTATATCGGCAATCGAGCATCGATAGTCTTTCCGCATAAAAACCATTGCCTTTATCATGCGCACTACGACTGCCTTCTATTGCCTGCTGCCTTGTATTTCAATCCACAGACGTTGAACACAGCTATAAATTTATGAGGGGGGAACCCTCATCATTTCTGAGGCTGGGCTTGCGCCTGAGGCTATGATTTGGGGGTTCGCTTGTTGCGGGAAAGGAAACTGCTGGTTCCCTTTCCCGAGTCAGCTGTCAGTTGACGATCGTGCACTTTGTGATTTCGATCGTGTCCGTGTTGTTATTGGTGTCACATTCGACGGTCGTGCGTCCGCCCTTGCCGTCATCATTGACAACCATCGTGAGCTTGCCGGTGACGAGGTTTTCCATCTCGCATTTGACATAGCGGCAGCCATCAGAACCTGCGGGGACGTTGGAATCCGTATAAGAGGTGCAGAGAATCTTGCCTTCGGAGGGATCGCCCTGATAGAACGTGGCAGGCAGCTTTGAGCCGACATCTTTGCGCCCACGGTTGCAGAGATAACCCTGGATGATGTATTTGCCGTTTTCGTCTTTGCCGCAGACGTTGTCTTCGATGAAGCGGCCCGTGATGTCGGGTGCAAAACCGGCTTCGAGATCGCCGTTGCTGTTCTGGCGGAAATTGTTCATCTTGGGATCGGTGAAGTTCTGTTTCCATTCGCTGGTCTTCGGGATAGAGCCGTCATTGTTGATATGCGTGACGGCATAAGCATGCTGCGTCCAGATTGGGCGAGCGGAAGCCCAGCGGTCGAGACGGTCTCGGAGGATGCGGAAACCGGGCTGTTTGACGCCAGAAGTATGTCTTGCGCGGCAGACTTTTCCGTCTTCGGCTTTTTGGGGCGCAAGCGGATCGGTGCATTTGTATTCGTTGAGGATGTTGCCTTTGGCATCCGTCTGCCAGTTGCACTCGTTGTCAGCCTGACATCTGCAATAGCCATCGACGCATTTGTTGGAATAGCAGTCTTCGTCATCGATGCATTTGACACCGTGGTGCATGTTGTCGACTTCGGGGCAGGGGACTTTGATTTCGAAGCTGTCCGAGCCGATGACGATTTCGGCGCTCATGTCGCGATCTGGGTCTATGATGGTCGGGTTTTCAAAGGCTGTGTTCGACGTTCTTGCGCTTGAGAAAACGATTTCGCCCGTGAGGCCGTCGTAGATGCGCGTAAAGCATTCGTCGCCATAGATGACTTCGGTTTTGCCGTCACTGTCGAAGTCGAAGATCGAGGATCCGGTCACGCCGGAGGAGTTATCCTGCGATTTGCTCGACCAGAGGACGTGTTTTTCGTCATTTTCGCAAGCTGCTTTCTGATTGCCGCAGCCGGGGTCGACGACATAGTAGCTGTCTTTGCCGGCGACGCCGATTTCAGGCAGGCCGTCGCCATCGAAATCGCCGATATTCGGTGCGCCGAGCGTGACCGTGAGTTTTGATTCGAGAATCATTTTGCCTGGGAACGCATAAACCCTGAGGTAATCCGTGCCTGTGGCGACGATTTCGGCTTTGCCGTCGAGTTTTGTGAAGTCAAACGTGCCGTCGTCGTTCGGGGTGCCAAAGTCGGCATACCCGAAGGTGAAGCCGAAGTCATACGAATCGGGCACCGGATCCCAGGCGTTATTTTCGGTGTTCCAGCGCCAGAGTTTCGTGGAAGCGAGCTCGATATTGCCGTCGCCATCGAGATCCGCGAGGATGGGGATGCGTCCCCATGAGTTGGAGTCGGTGGCCACATTGACCTGGTTGGATGCGGTGTTGAGGCATTTGCCTGTCTTTCCGTCAAAGACGGCCCAGTCGACGATGACTTCGGGGATGCCGTCGTTGTTGATATCGTGGATGCTCGGACCGCCCCAGAAAGCATCAGGATCGCAGCCATCGGAGTTCCAGAAATGCTCATATTTGCTGGTCTGTGCATTCCAATGGTAAGCGACGGCGCCTTTGCCGTTGAGCGGCGCGACAATCTCGATGATGCCATCGTTATCGATATCGGCAAGTGCCGGGTTGGCGCTATTGAAGATTTCTTTGTTCTCGATGGTCTGCAGGAGTTCGCACGTTTCGCCGTTGAAGATGCGGAGCGCGGTCGTTTCTTTGGCTTTGGTATCGTCGAAGGTGACAGCGACGAGTTCGACTGCGGTGCCTGAATCAAAGGGCAGATCGGCGGCCATGATGGTGGACATGATCTGGTTTGCCTTGGGAACATCGTTGCCCGGGTCGTGCCATTCGCACTGAACGGCGGCCTCAAAGATGCCGGGTTTGAGGTTGAAGCGGCACTGGTTGTTATATTCGCCGCCGGGGCCTTCGCCGTATGCAAAGCAGACATTGGGCGTGTCGCAGGCCGGCATGGTGCAGCAATAGCTGTCTGCGGCGCAGTCGCTGTTGATCTTGCATGTGCCATAAGTCCTGAGGCATTTGCCGTCCTGGCAGGCCAGTTCGGCGCCGCAGGCATGTGTCTCGTCGCAGGATTCGCCGAGTTCTGCCGGTGGCTTGCAGGTGCCGTCGATGCAGTTGCCGGAATCGCAGATATTGAGGTCATCGCAGGCGCTTCCCAAAGAGACGAACTCGGCGCAGTGCTCGTTGGCGCATGTCAGCGGAATAGGGCAGTAGAATTCGAGTTCGCCGGCGCAGGAATCGCCTTTGGTCAGCGGCTTGCGGCAGACATTGAGCAGGCAGTTCAAGCCGTCGCTGCATTCGTCTTCTTTCTGGCAGGCTTCCCCTTCGCCGAGGTCCGGAGTGCATACGCCATTGGCGCAGTGAGAGCCTTCTTTGCAGGGGATGCCGTCGACGCAGGCTTTGCCGTCGTCAATTTCTGTGACGCACTTGACGCCGTCGCAGAATCCGAACGGGCATCCCTGGGTTTTGCACGAGGTGTCTTCCTGCGATTTGGCGCATTTGCCGTCCTGACAGGTCAGGCCGCTGGCACAGGGCACGTCTTCAAGGCAGGGCTGTCCTGCTTCGACGGGATCCATGCATTTGTGCTCGTGGCAGTATCTGCCGGCGCCGCAGCCGATGGTTTCGCAGTCATTATCGACGGGATCGGGCGGATCCGGTTCCACGATCGGGTCTTCTGGTTTCTGGTTTTTATCATCATCGCAAGCCGAAAAGCAAAGGGCTGCGGTCAGTATGCTGAGTATGCTCAAGTATTTTTTTGTCATGAAGTACCTCCGAAAAAGAGACGAAACATTTTATAGCAAAACCATGCCAGTGTATTCCAATTTTGAATGATTTTTTTAAGGAAGGTCTGAACAATTGCCGTTTTTTGGACAATAGTATTTCAGACGCATAAGTTTTGTGCGGGCGAGACGCCCGCATCCCCAGGAGGTTTTCGAATTATTCAGAGCTTCCTTAACAGAATGAAGTAGTTGGGTGAAAACGAACTTAATCTTTATCGTGGAAATTCTAGCTTTTGGGGGACTTTGTGACAGTTCATGGGGGCAGAAAAAGCGCGGCGTATGCAGTAGCATAGCCGCGCACAATATAGACGTTCTCTCCGTGGAACGTCTCAGGCGCGCCGTATTGCCGCAGGCAATAGGCGCGCACACTGTATGGCGCGGCGTATCGCAGATAGCCGCGCCTGCATGTGTGCAGATCAGTTGACGATCGTGCACTCGGTGATCTCGATGGTATCCGTGTTGTTGTTGCTGTCACATTCGACGGTCGTGCGCCCGCCGTTGCCGTCATCGTTGACGACCATCGTGAGCTTGCCGGTGATCAGGGCGTCCATTTCGCAGTGCACGAAGCGGCATTCGCCTGCGGCGACGTTCGAGTCTGTATAGGACGTGCAGATGATGTTGTTTTCTGCGGGATCGCCTTTGTAGAATGTGGCGGGAAGCTTGGAGCCGACATCTTTTCGCCCCCGGTTGCAGAGCTTGCCCTGAATGATGAATTTTCCGTCCTTGTCGGTGCCGCAGACTTCGTCCTCGATGAAGCGTCCTGTGATGTCGGGGGCAAATCCGGCGGCCAGGGAGCCCATCACATTGGCGCGGAAATTGTTGAGTTTCGGGTCGGTATGGTTGATCTTCCAGTTGCTGGTGCTCGGCACGGTGCCGTCATCGTTGACGTGTGTCACGGCGTATGCGTGCTGGTTCCAGATCGGTCGCGATGAAGCCCAGCGGTCGAGGCGGTCGCGGAGGATGCGGAGGCCCGGGCGCTTGATGCCGTTGGGGTGTTTGGCGCGGCAGACAAGTCCGTCATTGATGCTTTCTGGCGCAAGCGGTGTCGTGCAGCTGTATTCGTCGAGGAGCGTGCCGTAGGCGTCGCGCTGCCAGTTGCATTGCGAGTCGTTCTGGCAGCGGCAGTAGCCGTTGACGCAGGATCCCGAGAAGCAGTCGAGGTTTTCGACGCATTTGACGCCGTGATGGTTGGGATCGACCGTGGGGCAGTTCGGGGCGATATTGTCCGAGCCGATGAGGATTTCCGCGCTCATGTCGCGGTCGACATCGACGATGACCGGATTTTCGAAAGCCGTGTTGGACGTTCGGTAGCTCGAGAACAGGACTTCGCCAGTCTGGCCGTCATAGATGCGCGTATAGCATTCGTCGCCGTAGATGACTTCTGTCTTGCCGTCGCTGTCGAAGTCGAAGATCGACGAGCCGGTCACGCCGGAAGACTTGTCCTGGGAGATGCTCGTCCAGAGGACATATTTTGAGGCGCAGCCGTTGCCGGGCCCTGTGCAGCGCGGGTCGAGCACGCTGAAGCTGTTGTTGCCGGCGATTCCGATTTCGGGGAGACCGTCGCCGTCAAAGTCGCCGATGTTGGGAGGGCCGCCGGAGGTGCCGCTGCCGGTAAGATGCGCGTCGAGCAGGAGCTGCCCGTCGAGCGAATACAGGCGGACGCTGCCATTCGAGTTGACTGCCACGACCTCGGCGATCCCGTCCAGATGCTCAAAATCAAACGAACTGCCCAGGGAAGTCCCGAAATCTGCAATCCCGAACAGAGAGTAGTTCGGCGCGGCATAGCTCGGATAGACGTTTGTCCAGGTGCCAGAGGCGTTATCCCAGCGCCAGATGTTGTGGTTGACGAACTCGATCTGCCCGTCGTGATCGATATCTGCGAGGACGGGCGTCGTGCCGATTTTCCTGTACGTCGCCGCGCTCGACGAGGCGCGGTTGATGCACGATCCGGTGCGGCCGTCAAATACCGCCCAGTCCGCGATGACTTCGGGGAAACCGTCATTCGTGATGTCGTGCACGCTGACGCCGCCCCAGTTGATGTATGGGTTGCATCCCGACGAAGTCCACCAGGGCGTGGGATCATATCTGTTAAGGGCATCGCTCCAGTGATAGGCGTACACGGGGCCGTTGCCTGAGATCGCGAGGATTTCGACTTTGCCGTCGTTGTCGAGGTCTGCAAGCGCCAGATTGGACGTGTTGTGAACGCTGCTGTTCGGGATGCTCTGGAGCAGCTCGCATGTATCGCCGTTGAAAATGCGGATGACCGGGGGGGAGAAGGTGATCGCCGCCACTTCGACGGCATTGCCAGAATCGAACGGGAGGTCGGCAGCCATGACGGAAGACATGATCTGCGTGGAGCTCGGTTCGACATTATCTGAAGGATTGCCGAGCCATTCGCACTGAATTGAGGCTTCAAAAAGGCCGGGCACGAGCTTGTACTGGCATTCCTCGTTGTATTCGCCGCCGGGGCCTTCGCCGTACGGGAAGCAGACGTGCTTGACATTGCAGGTGTCCATCGTGCAGCAGTAGCTGTCAGCATCGCAGTCGGAGTTCGTGTCGCAGCTGCCGTAGTTTTTGAGGCATACGCCGTCCTGGCAGATCAGGCCGTCCGCGCAGATGTCGATCTCGTCGCAATGCTCCCCTTGCTTGGCCGGAGGCTTGCACACGCCGTTGATGCAGGCGCCGATATCACAGAGCGTCGCTTCATCGCAGGCATCGCCGGTCGAGACATATTCCGTGCAGAGCGAATTGATGCATAGCAATGGCGCGACGCACATGGAATGGATATCCTCGTCGCACGGAGAGCCCTTGGGAAGCTCGGCGATGCACGTCTGCGCAATGCAGGCCATGTTTTCGGCACAGTCAGATCGCGACGTGCAGGCTTCGCCTTTTTGGCCGGGCAGGCGGCAGTAGTCGCGTATGCATGTCGCGCCGCCGGCGCAGGGCACGCCGTCCACGCAGGGATCGCCGATGGGCACTTCGGACTTGCAGAGGCTGCCGTCACAGTATTGCCCGGACGGACATCCGGTTTTCTGGCAGGAATCAGCATCGTCTGGCGTGTTCTGGCATTTGCCATCGACACATGTCTGGCCGTTTGGACATCCCATTTCTTCGCATGGCTTTTCGATATCTGAGACTTCCAGACATTTGTTGTCGACACATGTCTGGCCGTTTGGACATCCCTTCTCTTCACACCCGGCTTCTGGCTCGCTGGGTTCCGGAACATCCGGCTTTTCTGGAATGTTGCTGGCCGTGATCGTATCATCAGTGCATCCGCCCAGCCATATCGCTGCCGCGCAAAGGCTCAGCAGTATCAAGGATTTGTTTCGTACAGATTTCATCGTTTCTCTTTGGTGAATCAGGATCGAGTGTGTCGGATATAAATTCTCGACAGATTGAAATAGTAATTAAGCACTTGAATGGGCGTTTGACAAATACCTATGTCGTTTTTTTATCCTGAAGGAGAAAGCCCCTTCCGGTGTGGGATGGGAAAGCTTCCCCGGCGCGTCTGTTTTCAGGCAGATAACTGCCGCGCTCGTATAGTTTTAGGTCCGGCTCGATTGGTTTTGGGGGATCCTGGGGATGGCGGCGATATCTGGAAAGGTGACAGATTTGTCATAGTCACTGACAGGAATGTCGCGCGTGAACTGGGAGAAACTATCGTGAAAATATCAAAACACTTTGATAACATTCACAAAAAAGTTTGTTCGATCTTTGGCACGCAAGTTTCGTTAGAGACGGGATGCGCATGACTTCCGCGCTAAAGGAGCGGCGATATGGAACGCATGGAACTTAGGTTATTGATCATCGTCATTTTGATTTTCGGCATGGGGTGGATCATTCCAAACATCACGGGATGAGCGCTCTGCCAGTCTTGATTCAGTGCGGTTGCGCGCAGGCGCCCGCAATGAGATGCCGGGAAATTGTTTGGCTCTGCAATGGAGTGTCTGACTGTATGACCGGGCTGTCATACATTAAGGGTCAGTCTTTTTTAGGGATGTCCTGGCATTCCAGATATTTGCGCAGGTTGTTCTGCAGACGTTGGCGGGCATAGTGGAGCCTGCTCATCACGGTGCCGATCTGGATGTCGAGCACGCTGGCGATCTCTTCATAAGAGAGGCCTTCCACTTCGCGCAGCGTGATGATCGTGCGCTGTTTTTCGGGCAGCTCGTCCATGGCCTGAGTGAGCTGCTGGCGAAGTTCCGCGCGCTCGCAGGCGCGCTCCGGATTGATGCCGAGGCTCGGTGGAAGGACATCCTCCGGGCTCGAGAAATTTTTCTGGTAGTCGTTGTCAAACTCGACTTCGCGCGCTGTCTTTTTGCGGCGGTATTTGTCTACCGCAAGGTTGTACGTGATGCGGTAGAGCCATGTAAAAAAGCGCGTGCCGGGCTGATATTTGTCTATATTTTTATAGATGCGGACAAAGACTTCTTGCGAGATTTCAACGGCATCCTGCCGATTATGCACGATGCCATAGACGACACTGATGACGCGATCTTTATAGCGCCAATAGAGCTGCTCGAACGCGGCTCTGTCGCCTGCCTGAATTTTCAGGACGAGCTGTTCGTCTGTGAGGGTTTCCATAGATGGGGTGAATCAGGCAAGGATCAGCCGATCGGGATGGATACTTTCTTGGATGTACCGCCGAAAGGCCTGTATTTGAGCGTGGAGAATGCAGAGACGATGCAGGAATTGAGTTCTCCGGAGACATTTGAGACGGAGACGCTTCTGACTGCGCCGGATTGCTGGATCGTGAAATTGACAGTCGCGCTGGGCTGTCTGCCGCCGGCATACTGGGTATAGCAGTCGCGGACCTTCTTGAGGATGCGCGGGCTCATGCACTGCTCCTCGATTTCCCAGTCCATGAGCGGCTCGAGCTCTTTGCCGTTTTCATCCAGGCCGAATACGAGCGTGTCCATTTCCTCACCAGGGGCAGCGACGCCTGCGGCGCTGCGGCGTGCGGCGTATTTCTTGCGGTGTTCCTCTTCCCAGGCTTTGAGGGCTGCTTCGCGTTCGGCTTCTGTGGCTTTCGGGTCAAACAGTGCTTTCGACTTGGATTCGTCCACATTGAGGGCGACTTCTTCGGTCTTTGGCACTTCAAATTTCTTTTCAAAAACAGTGAATCCTGTGTCGAGATCCAGCGGCTCGGGATCCGGCATCAGCATCAGGATGATGATAGGCACCGTGAAGACTGCGATGATGCCTCCGGCGATGGCTATGACTGCGCCGATGCCGCTTGCGGTCTTGACGGCTGCGGCCTTGCGCTCGGCTTTCTGGCGGACTTCGCGGTTCTGGTTGCGGATGGGGAGATATTCGCGGACTTTGTCTTCAAATTCCGGGATGGTTCCGAGATTCTGACGTTTTTTGGTCGAGGTGTTGAAAATGCTCGTCGTCTCGTCGATCTCGTCGTCATAGAATTTCTTGAGGAGGCCGTCGGCATCGAACGGGCCGTAATCCATGCCGTCTTTCTGGTAGATCCAGACATCTGTGCGGGTGACGCGTGCTGTCGGCCGGGAAATCGTGTTGAAGAGATCCGGGCGGCGCATTGCGATGCTCGGGCTTTCCTGGGACACGGGATTGCTCAGGGCGCGCAGGTCGTTCACGCCGACGACAATCGACGAAAGGTCGTTGTCATTGGGCGCATCGACGGCATTCTTGAGCGTGTCCTTGAACTCCTGAATCGTCTGGAAGCGGTCCTCGATATCGGGTTTGGCGGCCTGGAAGAGCGCTTCCTTGACTTTTGTCGAGACGCCCGACAGCTGCGCGATGAATGCTTCCGGAGAGCCCTGGAACTGAATCAGGGGCGTGCTGCTGACGAGCTCGGCAAAGAGCATGGCCATGGAGAATACGTCCGACGCGGGCGTCGCCGCTTTGCGTTCGGCTCGCACTTCGGGCGCCACGAACACGTTCCCGAAATAGTCGTTGCGGCTGGCATCGTCGAGATACTTGTCCGCGATGATCGGGAAGATGATGTTCGAGAGGCGGACGCGCCCTTCGTTTGTCACATAGATTGTTTCCGGCGAAATGCTGCCGAACACGTGGTTGGCTTGGTGAGCGACTTCGATGCCGAGACAGAGATGCGCGAGAAAGCTGTAGGCTGCTTTCAGGCCGAGAATCTGACCACGCTCTCTTCGGGCCGCGAGGTGCGCGAAAAGCGGCTCCCCGTCCACGAACTCTGTCAGCAAATATCCGGTCGTGCCGTCCAGGATGAACTCCTTGAGCTTCGCGATGCTCTTGTGGTCGATCGGCTTGAGCGCGGTGACGAGACTGCTGATCTCGGCTGCGATTTCCGGCGTGCATTCCCATCCGAGCTGTGTGACGAGATACTTGCCGCCTGAATTTCTGTCGCTCATCAGATACGCCATCCCGAGATCGTTCTCGTTGATCGAATTTATGACCTCGAGGCGGTCGCATACGACATCGCCTATGTACAATTTCGTCAGTTCGCTCATGACAGTCTCACTTTATATGGGCAGATCGATCGCCCATCGTCCTTCTTCTCTGTGAAGGGTTACAGTCTTATAGGTTTCGTCGTGGAGAATGATATGCAGCTCTGCGCTCGTATCATCTGAGGAGACGAGCTCTATCTTTCGGTATTCGCGTGTCGAGGAGAGAAGATGCCCTGTGCGGAGCATCTCGTAACCTTTGCGTGGAGAGCCATTTTCGGCGGACGCATTGAATGCGGAGGCCATCTGGTCGAGCTTCTGCCGCGTCTCTGCGGATAGATACTCCCAGACATTTGCCATGTCCTGATATTCGGCATCTGTCAAAAATCCGCTCAGGACTGTCCGGGGATCGTCACGCGTCCACACAGGCCCTTCCCCGCATGCGCACAGCATACAGAAAATCCCCAGGACGACCAGCATGCACAGCCTGGAAAATAACGGCTTTCCAGACTTTTCGAGCTGACTTGTCTCTCGATCCCTCATTCATGTCCTCCAAAATTACACCGATCTCCCTCAAGGTCGGATAAACCCTGAAAATATGACACGATGCAGTTAAGCCGTCAACGAGGAATCGCCTATTTGCCGCATACGAGGCGATGAATGCCATCTTCAAACAGGATGTCGGCTTTGTTCACGTCCGTCATCTCGACGACGATGCCGAGGCCGAATTTGTTATGACGGATCAGGTCGCCTTCCGAGAGCTTCAGCTTGATCGAATAAGCCTGAGCCTCGTTTTCTGCCGCTTCTGTCAGGCGCGTCCATGCCGCCTTGAGCTGCTCGGGGTTTGCGCGTTCGGCATCCGTGATCAGGCCGCGCGGGGTCGGAACGCCCACTGGCTCCTGCTGCCGCTTGTGCTCGTGATTGCACTCCGCGCAGGCGATCTTCTCTTTGGAGCCCGCCACTTTCGCATGCGGTTTGATGGCCTTGCAGACCGGGCACCACTCTTCGATGAGGTCTTCTTCAAGCTCCCGGTCAAGATCGGAATTGCCAAACGAATCGTCGTCCAGATCGTCGTCCAGCGTCTCGTCTAATTCATCATCGCGTTCTTCGTCTATCATTTGTTTCGTCCTTAAAAAAAATGCCCCGGAGGGTGACATGAAGCGCCGCGCTTTTTGCACATGCATGGATTATCGTCAATCACAAATATTTCTGACGCGCTTTTCGTTGTTATTTTTCGGGCATCGCGGCTATCCTCGCCTGGCTCGGATACGCCGCGCCTGCCGGCGCTTCCGCCTGCCGGCGGTACGCGCCGGCTCCCCTCTCTTTTGCCGCCGGCAATGCGACGGCGTATGTTCGACATCGATATCGGACACTTCGTCTGTGCCAGCAAAATTTTGATGAAGAACTGAAAATGGGAGATACGGACAAATGGCTGTTTCTGGAAAAACGATCGCGCTTGCGGGGCAGTTCGATGCCCTGATGGCGTCATTTGCGGAATGGCTCTACCGCAGGATGCGCCCGAACCTTGTCTGCCTCGGCCGGGTGCCGAGGGAAAAATTTTCTCGCGCGCGCTGGCGCCTGGGGTCGATGATCAGCGCGTTCGACACGTCGACGATGCTCGCCGATGTGGACGTGCTCGTCTATTTCTGCCTGACGCCGTTTGAGTCGCACCGCACCCCCGAAGGGCTTGCGGAGGATGTGGCGATATCCGGCGCGACGAACCTCGCGCGCTGCGTGCGCAAGTCGCCCGGCGTGCGCGTCATTCTGGTCACGCGCATGATACCCGAGGCGGCCTGCGAGGTCTCCAGCGAGACGTTTCTGCAGATCCGGCGCATCTTTCGCGATGCGGTTCCGGAGGTGTCGGTCATCGAGACCGCGCCGCTGATCTCGGCGCAGGATGCCCTGACGCTCGCGGTGTACGAGCGCGCGCGTTCTGGCGGCGCGAAGCCCGGGGATGTGTCGTGGCTCAGCCTCATACAGCCGGTGCAGCGTCACGAGCTCTTTGAGGCCATCGGGGCTTGCATCGAAAACGCCGGGCCCTCCGAGGTGACCGTGGAGGGCGGCTGCGCCCTGACCTGGAGAGAGTATCTGGAAATGATTGAAAAAAATGTGTCCGCGCGCACACGGGTGATCGACCGCGTGCGGCATGCCGCGTCCCCAGATGCGGTCGCACGGAAAGCCTTTCTGGATGCCGTGCGCGCAGGCCACTCTGCGCGCGCAGGCCTGAGCGACGACTATGAATGCGCGTCGGATGAACCGATACGCCTTGCGCTTGAATCGCTTGCGGATGATATGGGGCGCAATGCATTCGGGCCGCTTCTTCTGCGAGAGCTTTCAGGGCATTTCGGAGACCACTTCGCCGCCTGCTACGCCCAGCGCATACTCAGCGCCCCGTCGCGAGAGGTGTCCGAAATCGCCGATCTCCTCATGGAATGGCTGCCCAGGTATTTCCAGCGCGCCGTCAAGGTCGAGGAAATCGGGCGCAACCGCCTGATGTGCCGCGTCGCGCTCGTGCCCGTCCTGGAAATCGAAAAAATTGTCGAATCTCAGGATTGGTGCCGGCTCATACTGCGAAGCCCCTGGGGGAGCACGCGCAATCAGACCTCCCTGTCCGTGACGCGGACGGCCGGGCAGAACGGCGCGCTGCTCATCCTCATCGAGGACGACCCGAAGCGGCGCTTCATCACGCAGGGCATGCGCGGTATGCTCTATGCGTTCGGACGGTACCTCCGCGAATACGGCTGCGGAAAATAAACACGGACGCGTATGCCGGCAGGCATAGCGGACGTGCTCGCGCCGCGTATGCCGTCAGGCATAGCGGCGACCCAAAACGCCTATATATGGTTGGCAAATGGCGGCAACCGCGCTAAAATATACGGCCTGTTGCCGGACGGAATATGCCGGGCTTTTCATCAATGATCGACTCAAAGGCGCATGATGTCAGACGAATTCATCGCTCAGGATCTCACTTCCATTCTCGCGTTCGGGCAGCTCAAGATCCGGATATATCTCGAGACGGCCGACAAAAAGCTCAATGATGAAGCGGCAGCCGTGACTTTCGGCATTTCGGCGATGGCTGCGGCCAGGTCGCTCAGGCAGGCGGATGCGGCGCTGTTCAATGGCCTGCCGAATTATGAGGACGGGCTGCGCAGTTTTGTCCGGAAATGGGTCGAATCGCCCGAAAAGAACTGCATCGGCATGGCCGAGCTCTATACGCGTTTCATGCTCTCGATCGAGGATATCGAGATCCTCGCGCTCCTGGCGGGCATCGCGATCAACCCGGCGCTCTGCGAGCTGTGCGGCTTTGCGGTCGGCGACCACGGCCTGGAATGCGCGACCGTCGGCATCGTCTGCCGCATTCTGGCCAATCAGAACCAGGAAAAATTTGACCGCTATCTCGCGCGCCTGGCCTATGACGCGCCGCTACGGAAACACTGCATCCTCACGGTCGAGCAGCGCATGCACCCACACGAGGGATACGAGCGCAACCTCACGTTCCGAAAGGTCATCATCGCCGACCGCGTGCTCGAGTTCATCAAAGACCCGAACAAGCACGATGTGCCCGTGGATGAAGGACTTTCGTCGTTTGCATACCGCACCTGCGACGAAGTCGATCTGGCCAGGCTCCACCTGCCGCAGTATTGCCAGACGGCGATCCTGCAGATCATCCGCGCGCAGACGCTGCCTGCCGTGCTGACTGGGCCTGCCGGCGCCGGCAAGGAGAAGACGGCCAATGCCGTGGCGACGCTTCTGGGCCGCAATCTGCTCAGCGCCGATCTGCCGAGCCTTCTCACGCTCGACGCGGATACGCTCCAGGTCCGTCTGGCCGACCTCTTCAGAGAAGCAAGGCTGGGCAACGATTTCGTCTATTTCCGATGCGCACGGCTGCCGGAGTTCATCACAGGCTCCCAGCAGATCGTGCTCGAATCGTTTTTCCAGAACGAGCAGTTCCTGACCGGCGTGGAAGATATGACGCTGTGGATGGTCAAGCTCACGACGGGGTGGCCTCAGGTCGCGATCCCGCTCCCCAGCCAGGAGCACCGCTGCGAGCTCTGGCAGGAAGCCTTCGAGGGCGACAAGCGCTGCCCGACGCCCGATGCGCTCGACGCGATCTCTCGAAGGTACGAGATGTCCGAGCCGCAGATCAGGCAGGCCGCAGGCGAAGCGCGCAGGCTCAGCATCGTCGCAAGGCGCAAAAAGATTGACCTCAACGATCTCGACAAGGCCTGCCGCACATACTTCGCACATAAGCTGAGCGACCTCGCGGATCTCGTCCCGCCCTCGACGTTCAAGCCAGACCAGCTCATCCTGCCTGAGGCCGAGCGCGTCAAGTTCGACGAAGTCCTCCTCTATGCCGATGCGCATGACACCATTTATTCCGACTGGGGGTTTGGCGAACGCTTCCCCTATGGACGCGGCCTGAGCGTGCTGTTTTACGGCCCGCCGGGCACAGGTAAGACGATGGCCGCAAGCATCATCGCCAATTATCTCGGGCTCGACCTGTTCCGCGTCGATCTTTCGCGCATCATGAACCGTTATGTCGGGGAGACCGAGAAAAATCTTGCGCGCGTGTTCGACGAGGCCGAGCGCGGGAGAGTGATGCTGCTCTTCGATGAGGCCGACTCCCTGTTCGCAAAGAGAACCTCGGTCAAATCGACGAACGACCGATATGCCAACCTCGAAGTCGCCTATCTGCTCCAGCGCATGGAGAATTTTGAAGGCGTCACGGTGCTGACGACGAACATCGAGGCCAACCTCGACGATGCGTTCAAGCGGCGTATCCGATACCGCATCTATTTCCCGATGCCGGATGGCCCCACGCGCGGCCGGCTGTTCAAATCGCTCATCCCAAAGAATGCGCCGATCCGCCCGGATATCCCCTACGATCTCCTCGGGGAGCAGTTCGAGATCAGCGGCGGCCATATCAAGCAGGCTGTGCTGAAGGCGGCTTTTTATGCAAAGCGCGACAATACGGATATAGGGCTTGCGCAGCTGACGGAGGCGACGATCGCAGAGTGCCGCGAGCTCGGCATGCTGATGAACGACAACCTCCCGAGGCCGCTCACGAATGCGCTTCGCGCCGAAAAAGGCTTGCCCCCGCTCTCCGAAGAAGAGTACAGACGCCTTCACCAGCCGCTCGTGTCCCAGGATCTCCCCCTGATGGATCTTCCCGAGGGCATTCCCATTCAGAGCACAACCCCAGACTACGATTACTGATCGGCTCCTGCCGCCTAAAAGGGTTCAGCTATGCGTAAATTTTTTGTTTCACTTCTCTCTGTTTCCTGCCTGTTCTTCGCGGCTGAGGGATTTGCCCAGGGCGATCCTGCGGCAGCACCTGCTCCGGCACCTGCGGCTGCGGCTCCGGCACCTGCGGCGGCTGCGCCCGAAGTTCCGGCGGATTCAAACGATCCCGGCGATGTGATCGCCAGATATTTCATCGCCATGAGCGATATCGCGGTCCAGAATATCGATTCTCCCGATGACCTGCTCGAGAAGATGTCGTCCTACCTCAAGGAAAATGAGAAGGCCATGCGCGCGGCGTCCAAGGCGTTCGATGCCAAGATGAGCAGCCTCAAGGGCGCGGATGCCGAGACATACCGCGAGACTGTCCAGCGCAAGATCACCCCGGCGCTCAACACGCTGATCGCCAACCTCATCGATTTTGCAGACCGCTATCCGGTTCAGGCTGAAAAGCTCGATTCGATGCTCAAAGTCGATGCCAAGTACACATACCAGCAGTAATTCTTGATGATTCACGATTATATACAGGCGCTTCGTGACAATGTCGCCTCCGTGCTGAAAGGCCAGTCTGAAGCCGTGGAAATGGCAGTGATCTGCTTTCTGGCCGCAGGTCACCTTCTGATCGAGGATGTGCCCGGCGTCGGCAAGACGACGCTTGCCTCGGCGTTCGCACAGAGCCTCGGGCTTTCCTACCGCAGGCTTCAGTTCACGTCGGACATCCTGCCTTCGGATATTTTGGGCGTGAGCATATACGATCCGAAGGCGGCTGAGTTCGTCTTTCACGAAGGGCCGATTTTTACGAACATCCTGCTTGCGGACGAGATCAACCGTGCGGAGCCCCGCGCGCAGTCCGCGCTTCTCGAGGCGATGTTCGAGCGTCAGGTTTCGCTGGACGGGGTGACGCGCGATCTTCCCGATCCCTTCATGGTCATCGCGACGCAGAATCCTGTCGATTTTTCGGGCACTTTCCCGCTCCCTGACAGCCAGCTCGACCGCTTTTTGTTTCGCATTTCTATGGGCTATCCGGATGAAGCCTCCGAACGCGAGATTTTGCGCGCCGGCGTGCGTGCCGTGCCGGTCAGGCCCGTGCTCGATCCTGCGAAGATCCGCGAGCTCTTTGATGCCGTGGAGGCCATCCATGCATCGGAGGATATCATGGACGATGTGCTCCGCCTCGTCCACAGGACGCGCGCGTCCGCGTCCATCGTGCAGGGCGCATCGACGCGCGCCATGCGCGATCTGCTTCAGGCGGCCAAGGCGCGCGCGCTCGTGCACAAGCGCGACTTCGTGCTCCCCGAAGATATCCAGAAACTCGCGGTCCCCGCGCTCGCGCACCGCATCCGCCTGGCATCAAGCGCTTCTGCCGATGAACGTACAGTCATAGAGGCTCTGGCTTCCGCCAAGGGGTAAGCTTTTTCTTTTTTTTGTCGCCCCTTCGGGCCAGATTGAGGGGAAATCATCCGTTCAAAAAGCTCTGGCAGCGCCTGCGCCCCGCGCATCCATCAGATATGCCCGCTGCGCCTGCAGAGCCTGTTGCGGATGTTTCTGAGGCCGGCCTATCGGCATGACGGCCGATACGGCACGGCATGAACGCGCGCGGCTATGCTACGCATACGATACGCTTATATTTATTTTTTGTGTTTCACGAATGATTCATCCATTGACATCCGCGAGACAGAGAACAGCTCCTTGGGTATTTGGACCAATTCCACCTCAACAAGGGTTATCTGGTGAGTTTCTGCTTTAATAAAAATAAAAAATCAGGTCTCCAGACGGTTCAGTTGGATGATGGACGTGAGATTATTGAGGCGATTGTTTGATGTTTGCAGAAGAGACGTGCGAACCGCACGTCTCTATCTGCATGTTCGAATTTATGTTGACAGAGCGTTACCAAATCCGTCTCGCACGAGACGGTATTTCTTTTTCATTACATCCCCAGACGCGCTTTCCATTTTGCTATTGCTTCTTCCGTCAAGCCTCTATCTGACTCACCGTCCTCAAAATCACTATCTGGAACGGGATAGTAGATAAAGCCGTCCTTGTCAGGCTCCGAATGGTCGAAGTCTTTGACTGCCTTAATGCGATTGCCGTCTTTGTCCAAAAGATATAAACGAGAACCACAGCTTACATCGTAACAACGCAAATAGTTGTTAAACTCGTCTATTTCCACCCCCTTTTCTTCATAGTAATCCGCAAAAAATTCTGGAATCATAAAGATATAGTGATTGTCATAGGCACTCTCATCCTTTTCAATATATCTTTTTACGGGAATTGCATTAATATACCCTCCTTCCGTTCCCCAAACTTTGACATACTCATCATCAATTGAGCATTTATTGCCATATTCATCCACATAATCAATTTTTTCACCCATATCGAATTCTATGCTTTTACCATCTGTGTCTACAAAATCGCATTCTATTTCATTGCCATCGTACTTAAAACCCGTCACCAACTCGTATCTTAAATGATGTGCGAATGAATGTGTTCCCTTATAAAAATCCACATATACTTTTTTACATAAAACTGTGAGTTTCTCTGGATCAAATTCACCATCTATATCAAACTCGCCACGTAGGAAAGTGCCCTTTTCATTACTTGCATATACCACAGCGTAGCGTGCCCTACTATCCCTCCAGGAACTCCATTCCATCTCGACACCTTCATCTTTAAGATCTTCGCCTTCTGCACTGAAAAGTTCATTTCCATCTTCATCTTCAATAACGATTTGACATACGTCTAACATGCAAGCGCTAATACTGTAAATGTCATTACATTCGTACATAGAAAACCTGTCTTCGGCAAGCATAAGGTCGTCTGGGACATCACCATTATCAAGATTATCTAAATATTCATCGAAATCACCGTCACATTCCTTCTGGATGTAATCCCACACCTCTTGAGAGATTTCCCCTATACTGAAATCTTTACCGTACCCGCTTAAACTAATTGTCGCCTTTTTCCGTTTGGTGCTTGTCTCGCCGAGCTTGTAACAGCCCCGCCCCACACGAACAATAATGCCTTCTTTGACCCATCGGCTCAGAAGACCATAAACTCTCGTGTTAAATGATCTTGACGGTATAAAGGGAAGTTCGTCTGCAAGCTTGTCAAATATTTCGCCTGCTGCCATCGCATTCGGAGCAACATTTGTCATCATTTTTATGACCAGTTCACGTATGACCTGTTCACGAATGCGACCACCAGTGATGGGTTCAGGCGTATGGCCGCATTCATCGTCCTCATCGTCGCATTCATCGTCCTCATCGTCGCATTCATCGTCATCGTCGCATTCATCATCGTCATCATCGCATTCATCGTCATCATCGCATTCATCGTCGTCGCATTCATCGTCGTCGCATTCATCGTCGTCGCATTCATCGTCATCGCCACAGACTGCGCCCGCATCGATGAGTAACTCTTTAATATCTTCATCATCTTCATCACAAACATCTAACGGCGTTTTCCCATCATTATCTTTTGCATTGACATCCGCGCCCGCGTTGATGAGCACCTCCGCAACTTTCGCCTTTTCGACAACGTGTAACGGCGTTTTCTCTCTATTATCTTTTGCATTGACATCCGCGCCCGCGTCGATGAGCGCCTTCGCTACTTCAGCATCATAACAATTGTGTAACGGCGTTTTCTCTCTATTATCTTTTGCATTGACATCCGCGCCCGCGTCGATGAGCGCTTTCGCAACTTCAGCACCATAACAAGCGTGTAACGGCGTTTTCCCATCATTATCTTTTGCATTGACATCCGCGCCCGCGTCGATGAGCGCCTTCACTGTTTTGATGAGCACCTTCACAGCAGCACCACAACAACAGATGCCGGCAATTTTATAACAGTGTAACGGCGTTTTCCCATCATTATCTTTTGCATTGACATCCGCGCCCGCATCGATGAGTACCTTCACAACTTCGGCATCAAGCTCAATATTGCCCTGCCGATACTGATAATTGTGTAGCGGCGTAATGCCATTATCATTTTTTGCATTGACATCCGCGCCGGCGTCGATGAGTACCTTCGCAATCTCAGCATTTCTGCATCGGTGAAGCGGCGTATTGCCATCTTCATCTTTGGCGTTGACATCCGCCCCTGCGGCGATGAGTACCTTCGCAATCTCAGCATTTCTGCATCGGTGAAGCGGCGTATTGCCATCTTCATCTTTGGCGTTGACATCCGCCCCTGCGGCGATAGCGGACTTTACTGCCTCGACATCGCCTTCATTGAGTGCTTCGAATAATACCTTGTTGTCTTCCTTTGCCATGTTTCGTTCTCCTTGTTCCTCTTTCTTTCTGTTTTAGAGATGATTGGTGGCGCATGCAGATTTTCGCATGCGAGTTTCATGATGCCGTGGAAATCTTCTGCGGTGAGGCAGTGGATTGCAGCCAATAACTTACACTTTCCATAGGGATTCTTCTGTTGGATGGATATAAATGAATGATATGGGATTATGTGGATAAATTGTAGGCTTTAACATTCCACCATACCACATTATGATTGGTGGTTTTATTTATTTGGCTATTAAATCATTTACATCATAAAAAGTCAATCTTTTTTTTACTCAAAACGCCCAATATGCATCTCCAGCAATGGTGCACGTTTCAGCCGCGTATCGCGCGGCGATAGCGGCAAGAGGGCGCAGCGAGCGTAAAAAAGATGATGTTCCACAGCCTGATCCTGTACAAAAATAGTTGACACATTTTCCACAAGGTTTTTGCTAAATTGGCAAAGCCCTGAGAGGAGGCTATGAGCAAGAGGAAACACTACGACAATGAGTTCAATGTTCAGGCAGTCAAGCTGGCGCTTGAGATTGGTCAACGCAAAGCTTGCAATGAGCTGAATTTACCGGAAAACACGATTTATGGATGTCGTGACACGTGCCAAGCGAGGTAACCCGCGCCCTATATAAAAAATCTCGCCATTTAGGGATGGGCGAGTTATGGTGGGGATGAATGACCGTGGGGAGTGCCCTGCTGTCAAGACAAAGCGGAGAGTGCAATGGGACTGGATAAGAGGCTGAAGCCGTTTGGAGAGATTCCCGAGAGTTTCCTGGGATTGAAAGACAAAGGAATCTACTATACCGATAAGACGTCATTCATATCGTACCTGATTAAGCAGGATCGGAATATTTGTGTCGTGCCCCGTCCTCGCCGTTTTGGCAAGCCCCAGATGCTTCGCACCTTGGAGACGTTTTTTGAACATCGATTGGATGACGCTTTCTCCGGGGGTACGCCTTGCGGGCTCCCCCGGGCTGTAATCGTTCGCCCTTCCAGGGCGTTTTCCATCAAACAACAAGAGAATTGCTGAATCTGCAATAGCCTTGCTCGCAAAACAGGGCCAGGCGTACCGTGAGCAACCGCCCTACTGCCTATTGCCTAAAGATGAGTATTCGAGAAAAAGAACGCCTCTGCAAGCTGCATGAATATGGCCTTTCCGATGTGTTTGCCGCGCTCGACAGGCCTGCGCCGACAAATCTTCGCGGGCTCAATCCCGCTTCGACTGCCATTTTGCTCGCGGAACTTTACCGCACTCAGACACGTCCGGTCCTCGTCGTCGCGCCGGATGACGCGATCTTGGCCCAGCTCGCGGAAAATCTCGCATTCTTTTCGCAGAAGGCCGCGCGTGAGACGGTCCATGTGCCCGAAATACAGGCCGGCATTTACAGCGGCGTGGCTCAGAACCGACGACAGGTCGCCGACCGCATCCGCGCGCTGCATCGCCTGCGAAACGACCGACCGCGCATCGCGCTTGCAAGCTTTCAGACGCTCGCGAGGCGCTGCATCCCCATGGATGTCCTCGAAAAAAATACATTCCTGCTTCGCACTCACACGACATGCAGCATGCAGGAACTCAAAAGCCGCTTGCTCACGCTCGGCTATGCGCAGGCGCAGGAAGTCGACACGCAGGGCACTTTCGCCATGCGCGGCGGCATCATCGATGTCTTTTCGCCCGCGCATCCCTATGCCGCTCGCTTGGAGTTCTTTGGCGACGAGATCGACGAAATCCGCGCATTCGATGTCGATACGCAGAAGACGATTGAAAAACGCGCCGACCTGATCCTCACGCCTGCCTCCGAAATCATACTCTCTCCCGAAAATATCGAGTGCGTTCTGGACAGAATGTCCGACTGGGTGGAGGCGTTCGAGTGGCCTTCCAGCCTGCTGCGAAAAGCCCGCGAGCGCATCGATGAGCGCATCCTGTTCTGGGGCATACAGGCGCTGATGCCGGCGTATTATCCCAATACACAGGCATTTCTGGACTATGTGCCCGAAGATTCTATCGTTCTCTGGCTGGAGCCGGATGTCTGCATCGAAGGGCATCGCAAAAATCTCGAATCGCTTCAGCGCCAGTACGAGCATGTCATCGGCGAAAAGCAGTTCGCCGCGCCGCCGCGCGATCACGTCTCTGCCGCTGAAGATCTTGTGCCGCGCCTGTCGGCGCACAAGGTGCTCTATACGGGCCTCAGCCTGACGTTCGGCTCCGCATCTGATACGGCATGGTTCGATTCGCTCACGAATGAAGACCTCATCGCGCAGCGCCGACAGCTGAGCGCGCAGAATGGCGATTCGTTTCTCAAATACCTCATGGAGGTGCTTTCCGAATGGTCGTCCGTCTATGGGGAAATCGCGGTCGTGGCGCACTCGCGCGGGACGCTTGAGCGTTTGCGGACGATTTTCAGGCCGCTTGCAATCCCCGTGCAGCTCGCGAACCGCCCGTTCAGCCTGATCGACGACAGGCAGCCGCCTGCACGCGGCATCACCCTCTATCTCGGCAATCTCTCTTCCGGATGCCGTCACGCGCTCGATTCTCTCGCGATCCTGACCGAGTCCGAAATATTCGGCGTCAAGACGCAGCGCAAAGCCTCCAAAAAGCTTGAAGATCATCACGTCCTCAATTCTTTCCGCGATCTCAAGGTCGGCGACTACGTCGTGCATGCTGATCACGGCATCGGGCAGTATCAGGGCCTTGTCACGCTTACGGTCAGCGGCATCACCGGCGATTTCCTGCACATCAAATATGCCGATACCGGCCAGCTCTATATCCCCGTTCAGCGCCTCAAGTGCGTCCAGAAATATGCGGGCGCCGAAAAGCCCACGCGGCTCGACAAGCTCGGCGGCGGCGCATGGGAGCGCACCAAGGAAAAAGTCCGCCAGAATGTCAAAAAGCTCGCGATCGACCTCATCGATCTCTATGCGCGCCGCATGAACCGCACGGGATTTGCCTTCTCCGAGCGCGATCCCTTCTTCGAGGCGTTCGAGGACGACTTCCCCTACGAAGAGACGCCCGATCAGGCCAAAGCGATCGAGGCTGTCCTCGCGGACATGCACCAGAGCCGTCCGATGGAGCGCCTGGTCTGCGGCGATGTCGGGTTTGGCAAGACCGAAGTCGCCATGCGCGCGGCCATGCGCGCTGTGCTCGACGGCAAGCAGGTTGCCATGCTCGTCCCCACCACGATCCTCGCGGAACAGCATTACGAAAATTTCCTCAAGCGCTTCGAAGGCCATCCCGTCCACATCGAATCGCTCAACCGCTTCCGGAAACCCAAGGAAATCAAGCAGATTCTCTCCGATCTCGAACTCGGCAAGGTCGATATCGTGATCGGCACGCACCGCCTGCTCTCCAAAGACGTGCATTTCAAATCGCTCGGCCTGCTCATCATCGACGAGGAACATCGCTTCGGTGTCGCGCATAAGGAGAAAATCAAGGCGCTTGCGGACGGCATCGACTGCCTGACGATGACGGCGACGCCCATCCCGCGCACGTTTCAGATGTGCCTGGGCGGCATCAAGGATCTTTCGGTCATCGAGACGCCGCCGAGCGACCGCCTGGCGATTCACACGTTTGTCGCCAAAATGTCCGATTCCCTCATCACCGAGGCCATCGAGCACGAAATCGGGCGAGGCGGGCAGGTCTATTTCCTTCACAACCGGGTGGAAGAACTGCCTGAATATTTCGACCGCATCCAGAGGCTGGTGCCGCGCGCGAAAATCGTCGTCGCGCATGGGCAGATGGACGAAAAAGAGCTCGAACAGGCCATGTTCAAGTTCATCCATCACGAAGTCGATGTGCTGCTGTGCACGACGATTATCGAGTCTGGCATCGACATTCCGTCGGCGAACTGCCTGATCGTGTCGCATGCCGAGCGCTTCGGACTCGCGCAGCTCTATCAGATTCGCGGCCGCGTCGGCAGGTCTTCCGAGCGCGCTTACTGCTATCTCCTCACAGGGCAGAACGAGCTCTCCGATATCGCCCGTGAGCGGCTTACCGCGATCGAGCGACTCACCGAGCTTGGCTCAGGCCTCGAAATCGCCTACCTCGACCTCGAAATGCGCGGCTGCGGCAATATCCTCGGCGCTGAACAGAGCGGCAATATCGCATCCGTCGGCCTCGATATGTATTCCGAACTCATGCAGGAAGCCGTCGAATCCCTTCAGGGTCAGACAAATGAATATCAGGTCGAGTCTGAAGTCAATCTTCCGCTTTCCGCTTATCTTTCCGAAGATTATATTCCTGATGTCCAGACGCGGCTGCTCTTCTACAAACGTATGGCAAATGCTGAATCTTCTGAACAGCTCTATGAAATATTCGGGGAAATCATCGACAGGTTTGGCGCCGCGCCAAAAGAAGCGCATGCGCTCAAAGATACATTCGAGCTCAAAATTATGCTCGGCAAGCTCGGCATCAAATCTATGGATGCAAATTATACATCCATTATATTAGATCTCGGTGAAAAATCTCGTCTGGATCCCGCAAAGCTCGTCAGTATGATTACAATGCATCCAAAACAATATGTGATCCGGCAAGATCAGAAACTCATCAGATATCTCACAAAATCCGAGTCTGATGCGCTGATTGAAACCGCAGCAATCTATCTTGATGAGCTCCAAAATAGATGCTTTGATTAAGGAAGCTCTGAATAATTCGAAAACCTCCTGGGGATGCGGGCGTCTCGCCCGCACAAAACTTATGCGTCTGAAATACTATTGTCCAAAAACCGGCAATTGTTCAGACCTTCCTTAATTAGGAATTAGGAATTAGTGGTTGGTAAATTAGTAATTAGTATTGTGCTGGCCACAGATAATAACAATATTCCCCTCGCCAGAATGGAGCGGGGGGAGTCCGTAAAACGGGCGGGGGAGAGGTCTGACAATGCTGTTAATACCCTCAGCCAGAACAATAATTATTATTAGAAATTAAATTGTTGCGCAGCCTATGCGCCTTTGGGCGCATACGGCCTGCGCTCGGCGGCTATGCGTTGCATACGCCGCCGACTCCCTTGCTATCGGCTGCGCCGATACGACCCGCACATCGGGCTAACTCCCCGTTGTGGCGACTGCCACAACGATTCGCTATGTCCGCCTTCCGCCGCTATCGCAGCGGAAAACCGCGTCATTACTGGGGATGCACGTTGTGCGATTTTTTTTGCAAAAAAGAAATTGCTTTTTTTTTTTTATGATGCAGTAGATTTATAGCCAATGGTTGGCATAAGTCGCTGGCTCATAATCCGATAGGTTACTTGGCGCAGTTCTTTTCATTGACTGTGTTAATTCTCACTCGAAACCAGCCGTTTGTTCCCAAGTCCAATGGAGGTTAATTATGTCGAGACAAACAAGTATATTGATATGAGCGCAAAAGAAGCGCAAAAGAAGCGCTTAAACTCGCAAAAGACAAGTTTCTACTTCTTTCTGATATCAAGAGAGAATATGTGGCGATGACGAGTGCGATGACGAATATGACGAATAAGTAACCCATATTCCGCGCACAATTACTTGGAGATAATATATATGACACAGCCTTCTAGTGAAAAATCAATGCTGAGTGGAATCGGAAAATTCGGTACACTCTCTGAACTCTTAAAACGCGGTCTGAATGTCCAAGTCACATTTGGCAACACCAGTGCCGTTGATAAAATCACAATCGGAACCATAAATCGCTTGGAAATACAAGTGATTTACCCAGACGGAACTGAAAAGCGCATTAAGGTAAAGACTTCTCGCACCGAACGTTTTGTCACCCAATGGCAGAAGTATCGCGACAATACTGACAGGCAACCCGATTATTGGGTTATTGTTCACATCGATGAGAACAATATTTCACACTACCATATTCTGACCCATGAAGAGCTTGGGGCGCTTTCGGCTAGGAGGGCAGGATGCTCGCCGGAAGAGATGGGGTCCGAAGGCGTTGATAACGTTTTACTGGAACACATCGCAGAATCTGAGAACCGTTGGGACAAGATTCTGGAATGCCAGTAAAATATTGGCGCAGTGTATTGATCCTGTATAGAAAAATTGACCCTATTAACCCAGCAAATGGGCGTTTTATTCACCGTTCCTCAAAACATGCACTTCCGCAATGTTTTATGAGGAACAAAACAGGAGGTTCCGTATCGCAGATGATTTCCACGACGTTATGAAACTCGCCTATAGCAAATAATTACCAGTATCTTTATGATACCAAAACACCCAAAACATGAACTTGAGCAACAAGGAGACTAAAAAATGACAAAGAAAAACTTGAACGAAGCATCAGTCAAAGCCGTCGAGAATGCAACGTTAAATATCCATACTGACAATGAAGGCAACAATATAATTTCATATGATCTTGTTCCGTTTAATGCCAAGGATGAAGACAGCAAAATTGACCTTGAGGAAGTGCTTGAAGCATTTGAGGGGGAGGATATGGATGTACTTTATCATTTGGTAATTCATAACTCTGAAGTATCTGAGTCATTGTATAATTTGTATGGCGGTGACGATGAATTTGAATGGACTCTTGAAGCAGAAGATGGCAGTGAGATTTCAAGTGGTACTCGCGAGGTTGGTTATGATGATGTGTTGGACGAGAATGATATCGACAGGGAAGATATTAAGTCTACACCAGTCAATCTGGCGAGGTGGCTGAAATCTAATGATGGACCTGATGTACCTTATACCAATAACGACTATATCCTTATTGGGTTTAAGCCTGTAACAGGTGCATATGCCAGTTTTAAAGTGCCTGCTGATATCGACATGGAAGAGATTAAGTTTATACCATACACTCTGTCGGGGATGAAGTTTAAAGATAATTTTCTTTACGATGATGCCTTTGATTTGTCTACCAATTTATCTAATTTTCAATATAAAGGTATATGTTATGAATCTGATAACTATGAAGATTTTGATGATATTTCTTATGGCCATACAGGTTATATATTGATTAAATATGATGAAAAAGAAAAGCAGTGGGAAGTTATTAAATTTCTGGGAGAGTAGTAAAGTTCTGAAGACATAGCTACCGGTGACACACCATCCCCAAAAGCGCGGTCGTATCGGCGTAGCCGATACGACGCGGCACCCTCTCAGTCTCTTCGATATGGGGAGACTTTCAAAAAATCAGGAAGCATGTTGGCACAGTCATTGCGGTTTAAACTCGGAAGCTCCGAGAACGAAGTGGCAGCATCACGTCTTTATGACTCTCGCCATACACCGTTTCCGGCAAAAACACAGGGCGTAAATCTTAATCTCTTTGGCATTGGGAAAAGCAGATTTAACGCCTTTGATATACCGTCGCCGGTCAATCTGACGTTCAGCTTGATCGAGTTCGGCAATCATG
>JAFUEE010000034.1 GCA_017464085.1 Pseudomonadota bacterium | reverse complement strand
AGTAACGCAACCCCGGGGAGTAACGCAACCCCGGGGAGTAACGCAACCCCGGGGAGTAACGCAACCCCGGGGAGTAACGCAACCCCGGGTAGGGTAATGCAACTCCGGGTAGCGCAACCGGGAGAGATGGTCACCACCACAATACGCACCCTGAAAGGGTGCAAGGCAAAGGAGATATGCACATGGGTAGTTCATTGGTTAAAATAGACGTACACATCATATTTCATGTCAAAAAGACCAGTCCCAGGCTTAAGGTAGATGATTTTGAACGTATTTGGGCCTATATCGGCGGAATTATACGCAACACTGGGGGGTTAGCCCTTCAAATCGGTGGTGTTTCAGATCACATCCATATTCTCTCATCGCTGCCTAAAACCATGAGTATCGCAGATTTCGTTAGAACGATTAAAATTGAAAGTAGCAAATGGATTAAAAACATTGATGATAAGTATCAGTCATTTGCATGGCAAAACGGTTATGGCGCTTTTTCTGTGAGTCCATCGGCTATCCCTGATATTATGTGGTATATCAAAAAACAACAGGAGCATCATAGGGGTAAAACATTCGCTGAGGAGTATCATGGGTTTCTCAACGCCTACGGTATTGAATATGACGACCGATATGTATTTAACGATTAAATTCCACCATGAACCCGGGGTTGCGCCCTTTGGGCTTACCCCGGGCTATATTCCGGCACCCTTTCAGGGTGCCGAAATACGAAACATGTTGGATGCACCCTGAAAGGGTGCAAAGCGTACAGCCCCGGGTAGGAACGCAACCCCCGGGGAGTAACGCAACCCCGGGTAGGGTAACGCTGACGCAGATACACGATTAAACAGGAGCATCCATGTCATATTTCAACATCATCGCCCAAACAAGCGAAAGCACAGTCATCACAGAGTACGAGCCGGTCAAAACGCGGTCGGAAAGCTATCAGAGCGAAGCCGAGCTGGAACAGGCATTTATCCGCATCCTCACAGAACAGGGCTATGCCTATCTTTCGGTACAGGACGAAGCATCACTTATATCAAATCTGCGCGAACAGCTCGAAAAGCTGAACGACTACCGCTTTACAGATGGGGAATGGTCTCGTTTTTGGGACGAAGCGATTGCAAATCCCAATGAGCACATCGTCGAAAAGACGCGCAAGATCCAAGAGGATTTCATTCAAGTCTTAAAGCGCGACGACGGCACGAGCAAAAACATCGCGCTCATCGACAAGAAAAACATCCACAACAACTATTTGCAGGTCATCCATCAATATGATGCCAGCCGTGCAGACGGCGCGCGCCACGACAACCGCTATGATGTGACGATCCTCGTCAACGGCTTGCCCTTGGTGCATATCGAGCTCAAGCGTCGCGGTGTCGCGATCCGCGAAGCCTTCAATCAGATCGAGCGATATCAGAGGGAATCATTCTGGTCCGGCTGCGGCCTGTTTGAATATGTCCAAATCTTTGTAATCAGCAACGGCACACACACCAAGTATTACTCTAACAGCACGCGGTTTAACGCAATCAAAGCGCATAAATCGGGCAACCCAAAGAAGGGCAAGACGAGCAACAGCTTTGAGTTTACGAGTTTCTGGGCAGATGCAAACAACAGGGTCATCCCGGACATCACCGATTTTGCGAAGACTTTTTTTGCGCGCCACACCTTGCTCAATGTTTTGACGCGATACTGTGTTTTTACGTCCGAAAACTTGCTTTTAGTCATGCGTCCCTATCAGATCACGGCGACCGAACGGATTCTGACGCGCATCGAGATCGCGAACACCTACAAGAAATGGGGCAACATCGCAGGCGGCGGATATATCTGGCATACGACGGGATCGGGCAAGACGCTGACCTCGTTCAAGACGGCGCGCCAAGCCTCAAAACTTCCCTATATCGACAAAGTGCTTTTTGTCGTCGACCGCAAAGACCTCGATTATCAGACGATGAAGGAATACGACCGCTTTGAAAAGGGTGCCGCAAACAGCAACACCTCGACGGCGATTCTCAAAAGACAGCTCGAACGCGACGACAGCAGGATCATCATCACAACCATCCAAAAGCTTGCGACTTTTATCAAGAAAAACGCAGGGCATCCGGTCTATCAAAAACATGTGGTCATCATTTTCGATGAGTGCCACCGGAGCCAATTTGGCGAGATGCATGCGGCAATCGTCAAAAATTTTAAGAAATATCATCTGTTCGGGTTTACAGGCACCCCGATCTTTGCGAGCAACACAGAGACAAGCCGCAAAACGCAGTACATGACGACCGCGCAGACTTTTGGCGACCAGCTGCACACTTATACGATTGTCGATGCCATCAACGACAAGAACGTCTTGCCTTTCAAGGTGGATTACATCAAGACGATGGACAAAGAACCGGACATTGATGACAAAGACGTCTGGGATATCGATCGCGACAAGGTGTTTATGGCACCAGAACGGATATCGCAGGTGACCAAGTACATCCTGGAACATTTTGACCAGAAGACATATCGCGGCCATCGCAGTTATGCGTTCAACAAGCTTACGAATATTGCCGCTGTGGCATCCTCAGAGCGCGGCAAAGTTGCAGAGATCAAGCAGAAACAGCATATCAGCGGCTTTAACTCTATATTTTGCGTGTCTTCTGTGCCGATGGCGCGTCTGTATTACGAGGAATTTCAAAAGCAGATGGAGGCTGATCCGTCCAAGAGACTTCGCATCGCGACAATCTTCAGTTATTCGACGAACGAGGCCGAACCAGATGGCGATCTGCTCGATGAAGAGAACAGCGAAGACACAAGCGCGCTCGACCAAAGCAGCCGCGATTTTCTGGAAGCTGCCATTCAGGATTACAACAAGCTTTTCCAAACGAACTATTCGACGGATGGCGACCGCTTCCAGAGCTACTATAAGGATGTATCCTTGCGCATGAAAAACAAGGAACTCGACCTGCTGATTGTCGTCAACATGTTCCTCACCGGCTTTGATGCCACGACTCTTAACACCCTATGGGTCGATAAAAATCTCAAATCTCACGGGCTGATTCAGGCTTTTTCGCGCACCAACCGCATCTTGAACAGTATCAAGACATTCGGCAATATCGTTTGTTTCCGCAATCTTCAAAAACGTGTTGAAGACGCAATTTCCCTCTTTGGCGACAAAGACGCAGGCGGACTCGTATTGCTCAAGACATTTGATGATTATTATTACGGCTTCACCGACGAAAAGGACAAGCATCATGCCGGTTATGTCGAACTCCTCAGCGACCTTGAGCAGAAGTTTCCCCTGTCTGATCCAACGATCATTGGGGAGACGCGGCAAAAAGATTTTATCTCGCTATTTGGCGCAATCTTGCGCATGCGCAACCTGCTCTCGTCTTTTGATGAATTTGCAGACAAAGAGGGCATTACCGAACGCGATCTTCAGGACTATCTGAGCCGCTATCAAGATCTTCGTGACGAATGGCGCGGCAGAAACAACAGCGGTCATAAAGAGGATATCAATGATGATGTCGTCTTCGAGATTGAACTGATACGCCAGATCGAAATCAACATTGATTACATCCTGCTCCTAGTCAAGCAATACCATGACAGCCACTGCAAGGACAAAGAAACGCTCATTACCATCCGCAAAGCAGTCGATGCATCCCCAGATCTTCGCAGCAAAAAAGCATTAATCGAAACCTTTATGGCAAAGGTTAACGAAGCCACAGATGTATCAGAAGCCTGGCGCACTTATATACTGAACGAGCGCGAAGCCCAGCTCAAGCAAATCGTGCAAGAGGAAAGGCTGAACGAACCATCGGTGAGGCGTTTTCTGGATGATTCATTCAGAAATGGCGAAGTAAAGACAACAGGCACGGACATCGACAAGATGATGCCGCCGATATCGCGTTTCGGCGGTGGCAACCGCTCGGTAATCAAACAAAGAATCATCGACAGATTACTGACTTTCTTCGAGCGTTTCTTCGGCCTTGTGAACAGCAGCTTTACGTCTGAAGATGCGAAATAAATGCGCGGCGTATCGCCATCGGCGATAGGCGCGCCAAATGCGCGGCGTATGCCGCAGGCATAGGCGCGCCCCATGCGCGCCCGATGTGCGCCGTATGCCGCAGGCATAGGCGCGCCCCCCAAAAATGCGTTATTCGACGGTGACAGATTTGGCGAGGTTTCTGGGCTGGTCGACGTCGTTTCCGAGGAGATCGGCGATGTGGTAAGCGAGGAGCTGAAGGTAGAGGACGCTGAAGAAGGGCTGTATGAGCTCGTCGCAGTCTGGGATGGCGAAGGCGTATTCGGAGACGCGAGTGAGCATGTCGTCGCCTTCGGTGACGATGCTGATGAGGCGGCCGCCGCGCGCCTTGACTTCCTGCAGATTTGAGAGCGTTTTTTCGTAGGTCGAGTTTTTGGGGGCAATGACGATGACCGGCAATCTGTCGTCGATCAGCGCGATCGGGCCGTGTTTCATCTCGCCGGACGGATAGGCTTCGGCGTGTATGTAGCTGATTTCTTTGAGTTTGAGGGCGCCTTCGAGCGCGATGGGGTAGTGGATGTTTCGCCCGAGGTACAGGAAAGAGTTCGCGCGGAGGAGTTTTTGTGCGGCGGCGCGCACCTGATCGGAGTGCGCGAGTATGGATTCCATGTGCGTGGGGACGCTGCGGAGCGACGCGAGCAGGGATTTGGCGCGGTCTTTTGTGATTGTGTTCTTGGCGCGCGCGCAATGAATCGCGAGGAGAAGCAAGGACGCGAGCTGTGTGGTGAACGCCTTTGTGGAAGCGACGCCGATTTCGGGATCCGCACGGGTATAGAATGTGGCATCGGAAGCGCGCGGAATCGTCGAATCCATGACATTGCATATCGAAAGGATTTTTGCGCCGCGTTCGCGCGCGATTTTGAGGCACGCATAGGTGTCGGCTGTCTCGCCACTCTGGCTGATCGCGATAAAGCAGTCATCCGGGCCGATGATGGGATTGCGGTATCTGAATTCGCTGGCGACATCGACATCGACGGGGATGCGCGCGAGCGATTCGATGACATATTTGCCGAGCAGGCCGGCGTGATAGCTCGTGCCGCAGGCGACGATCTGAAGGCGTTTGGATTGCTCGATATGCATCGCGGCAATCTGCTCGTCGAGGTTGACGAGGCCTTCCTCTTCGAGGATGCGCCCGCGGAACGTGTCCGTGATTTTCTGCGGCTGTTCGAAGATTTCCTTGAGCATGTAATGCGGATAGCCTTGTTTTTCGGCGGCAGAGATATCCCATTCGATGGATTTTGGCGCGCGCGTGACGGGCTTTCCGGAGATGTCTGTGATTTCGATCGAGCTGGGCGTGATGCGCGCGATATCGCCGTCTTCGAGGAAGATGAACTGCCTGGAGTGCGCGAGGACGGCCGCGATGTCCGAGGCGGCGAAATTTTCGCCCTCCCCGAGCGCGAGGAGCAGTGGGCTCTGCTGTCTTGCGGCGATGATCTCGTCGGGGAAGTCAGCGCAGATGGCGACGATGGCATAAGAGCCGCGCACGCGGCGGAGGGCATCGTGCATGGCGGCGGCAAAGCCGCGTTCCGGGGAATAGTATTCCGCGAGCAGGTGGACGACGATTTCTGTGTCTGTTTCGGACGCGAAGGTGTGCCCTCTGTCGATGAGCTCCTGGCGGAGCTCGAGGAAGTTTTCGATGATGCCGTTGTGGACGATCGCGAAACGGCCATATCTGTGGGGATGCGCGTTTGATTCGCTGGGGCGTCCGTGAGTGGCCCAGCGCGTGTGCCCGATGCCCGTATGCCCGCGCATCGGCTCGAGGGCCAGGCGCGCCACCAGATTTTCAAGCTTGCCATGCGCGCGCCTCAGGTCGATGTCGCCCTCATGGCATACGGCAATGCCGGCGGAGTCATAGCCGCGATACGCGAGTTTGCTTAAGCCAGATTGAATGATTTGAACGCAGTCCCTGCTGCCGACATATCCGATGATTCCGCACATAATCTTTCCATGATAAAGCCCACGGTCTTACATATTGCCGTGGGCGGTTTTGATTTTAGCTCTGTTCTACCAGCGTGGATATGGCAATGAGAGCCATATTTATCGGCAAGCATCAATGCGCAATGACAATCTCTCCGTATAAAACCGGAACGCTTATCATGCTTACTGCTACCTATTGCCTACAGCCTACAGCCTATTGCCTATTGCCTACAGCCTATTGCCTACAGCCTATTGCTTACTGCCTATTGCTTACAGCCTATTGCCTACAGCCTATTGCCTACTGCCTACTGCCTATTGCCTATGCCTACTGCCTACTGCCTTTTATATCCACAGTCATTGAACACATCCTTGATTTCAGGCTTCCCACGTCTTCCTGTGGTACCCGCTGGACAAGCCATATACTCCATATTTGCGCAATTCCATAGCCGCGAGTTTTTCGACCTCGCTCTGGTAGTTTCTGTCCTGGAAGTGCGCGATGGCGGCCTCAGAGATGGGGATGAGCATTCTCGCGGGCTGCCATTTGTAAGTGTTTTCGCCGGCGCAGATGCCGTTGTGGAGCATCTGGCTTGCGACCTGTATATTGAGGCCGGCGGTGAGTGTCTGAGCGACGCGGAAGCGCGCCTCTGCTTCTGGGGTTTCAAAGCAGCCCTGGCCTTTGGCGAGGAAGCAGACGTGATAGTGAGCCGGGTTGAAGCCGATGGCATCGAACTTGAGCCTGTCGCAGATCATGAACAGGAGGCCGATAATTTTCGTGAGGCATCCGAGGCCGGGGTAAGTCTGCCCGGGGAGCAGCGGCCTTTCTTGCGTGGGGGTGGCGTTGGGGTTCTGCGAGAGGAGCCATTCGATCCAGAGCATGCGCATGTTTTTGAAGACTTTTTTTTCGTCGATGATGCACTCGATGAGGAGCGTCTGATCGTTGTCGTCAGCGAAGAGCCGGATGGCTTGTCCGTTGGGATGATCGAGCTGAAATTCGATATGCGGGGAGAGGTACCCGAGTTTTTTGAGGTGCTCGAGGATGCCGATTTTTTCGAGCGCGCATTCGACGCCGTATTTTGAATAGAAGTCGAAGAGCTTTGTGCGCTTGATGGGGTGGAAAAAGTCGCTGAAGATGTCGTCGTCTTCGTCGTCAGCCGTGAGCTCGTGGAGCGGGAGTGTTTTGGAGAGATGTTTGAGCGCCTTGAGGAGGCGTTCGTTGTCTGAAGCGATCGGGTTTTCGAGATGCGAGAGCAGATAGCCGAAAAAGCGCGCGGAGTGTCGCCAGGCATTGGGGCCGTATCCGCCGGCGGTGACGATGATCATGCGTCTTTTTCCGACGACTTTGTCGACGAACTTGTCGCGCTCGAAGATCGCGTCGTGCGAGATTCGCCAGTCGCCGAGCTCGTCGTCTTCTGCGATGTCAACGCCTGCGAGGTAGAAGACGAGGTCTGGCTTGACCTGGTGTATGATATTGGGCAGCGTGGACCTGAGCGCGTCGAGGTAGGCTGCATCGCCGATGCCCGGGCCGAGCGCGACATCAAAGCAGTTCTCGCATTTGTCTTTGAGCCAGTTTTCGGCGTGAATGGAGTATGTGGCGACCGTGGGGTCTTGTGCGAAAATCTTTTTTGTGCCGTCGCCTTGATGGAGGTCGAGGTCGATGACGAGGATCTGTCCGTTATAATTGTGCGCGCGCAGGTGCTGTATGGCGATGGCGACATCGTTGAAGACGCAGAAGGCATAGCCGCCTTCGGGGTAGGCGTGGTGGAAGCCGCCGCCGAGATTGATGATGCGCTTCGGGTACATGTTTGAGAGCGCCATGCGCGCGGCTCTGACGGTGCCGCCGGTCATGAGTCTCTGCTGCTCGATGCATGCCTTGAGCGCATCTTCGTTGACGCCTTGCCCGAAGATGCGTTCCCCGATGTCGTGCTCGTTGAGCTGCGAGAGGTATGTGAAGTCGTGCACTCGGCTGAGCTGCGTGATTGTAGCGGTTTTGGGCGTGACGATCTGTGAGTCGTCGATGCAACCTTCATATCTGAGATAGTTGAGTATTTTTGCGGCTCTGCTGCTGTCTGCGATGTATTTGTCTATGCCTGTATAGCCTTCGTGGTAGAGGACGACGGCCTGCGGCAGGTATGGGATGACATTGAGCTTTGAGCGCAGCTTTCGCTGAAAACGCTTGAGTGATTTGATGCCGGCATCAAAGACATCTGAAGGGGAAAGGTTTGGCATTTTTAGTCAGTAGGCAGTAGGCAGTAGGCAGTAGGCAGTAGTTGATGCGCCAATGGTTTGGCGCCACGCCGTGCAGTAGTAGTAGGCAGTAGGCAGTAGTTGATGCGCCAATGGTTTGGCGCCACGCCGTGAGGGGACATTATAGACTGTGAGACGCGAGTGCAAAAAAAATAATAAAAAAACTTGACGGCCTGACCGATTTCACGTAAAAGCCGCACTCGCCGGACGCCTGAGGGCGATTGGAACCCTGAGGGCGTATAGCTCAGCGGGAGAGCATCGGCCTTACAAGCCGAGGGTCGCAGGTTCAAACCCTGCTGCGCCCATGATCTTTAACAAGTGAGAAAGTGATCCCTTTTTGGGGCGGTAGTTGAGTTGGTTACAACAACGGCCTGTCACGCCGTAGGTCACGGGTTCGAGTCCCGTCCGCCTCGTTAGGAAAGCAAAGCCCATTTGGGGCGGTAGTTGAGTTGTTTACAACAACGGCCTGTCACGCCGTAGGTCACGGGTTCGAGTCCCGTCCGCCTCGCT
>JAFUEE010000033.1 GCA_017464085.1 Pseudomonadota bacterium | reverse complement strand
CTCTGTTGGAACACCATCCTGATAGCTCAGCAGGGTATTCTTTTCGATATCGCTCAGCCCCTCGAAGGCGCGAAACATCGATTTATGCGGCCTGCATGCCTGCCGCACAGCCTCATTGAGCTGTTCCAACACTTTTTGATAGGTGTCCCCCGACACATCCTTGAGCGAAATAAAAATCACCGGATACTGCCCCATCTCGCGAAGCACATCCTCACCAGCATCCATCACCTTGAGCCCTTCAAAATAACGGCGATTATCCACAGGCTTGCCAGCGTCATCCACCCGATATTCAAAAAACGCCTCAAGCGTCTTGAGCATCAACGTCTTGCCAAACCTGCGCGGACGCGTTGCGACAGTGATTTTTCTCTTTTGCTCAATCAAAAGAGAAATGAACCCCGTCTTATCGACATAATAAATACCGTCCCCTCGCAATCCTGTAAAACTTTCCGATATCTCACCAAAAGGAATCAATTTCTTCGCCATCACGCGCACCTCCATGCATCTGAATTCAAGCCTCCAATCGCCTCAAACACCATAACTCGTATCCCATCGCGTTCTCCTTTCCCATCCGCCAAGGGGGCTTGCCCCTTACAAATCACCTTAACTCCCCATACACAACATTGCGAGGGATTTTTTGTTATGATGCCCTATGCTTAATGATACAATCGTGGATTGCCCGGCGTATCGGGCGAAGCACGATAGCCGGGCACAAAAGGGCGTATCGGCCAAAGGCCGATAGCCCGAAACCGCCTGCACAGCCACATACGCGGCGGTCTGGCGCCCCCCCAAAAAAAACTCTTTTCCGAGGAACGACGTGGAGCTCTCTGAACTGACAGATTATGCCGAACAGAAATATCACATACGGGAAGCGTTCAAATGGGCGGATTTTCCACGTTTCTCCGTCCTCGCGCATCCAGAGACGGGCAAATGGATTGCCCTGCTCATGCGCCAATGGGACACGGAGCGTGGCGCAGAAATCGAACGCTGCGACATCAAATACAGAACCCTGATCGTGCAGGCTCCCTATCTCGCGCCACCGTTCCGAATGAAAGGCTCGCAGTGGACAGGCGTCATCTTTGACCAGACAACAGACAGAAACACTGTCTTCGAGCTGTTTGACCGCGCCTTCCAGGCATGCGCGCCACAGGGCTACACCATCGTGATGCAGCAGCCGCGAAGCGAAGGCGCATACCATGATTCTCCGATCCAACTCGGCAATACAGTGCAGCGCCCGGAAAACCGCTCGCGCAAGCTGACACCGCAGCAGCTGATCGCACGGGCCAGGCTGGCTCAACTCGAATTCATGCGCAGCCCCGACACGCCGCAGCCCATCCTCGACATGATCGCGCTCTACCAGTATCCCTCAGACTCGCGGGAACAGAAAACTCAGAACTTCATCCGGCAGGGCAAGTTCATGGAGACTTACGAAGACAACGCGCCATGGAACGGGGAGTTCAAGCGCTTTTTCCCCACCTACCACGACCTGAACATCCCCCAACTGAGAGGGTATTTTACCTGGAGAGCGCAGATTAGGAAGGGCATATTCACGCAGTTCAATGCATCGATATCATATATCTATTTGTATGAACTGCTCTGCGGCATCGGCACGACATCCCCGGAAGACAGCCTCCGCAAGATGCACGAATTTGAAACCGGCTATATCGACGCAGGGCTCGGCGATGCGCAGATGCGCGCGACCCTTCGCCGCTGGATGCTTGGCTATGCCGTGATGCACGGCGTTTCCAAAGAAATCATATTCAGATATATAAATTGCGAAGCTTCATCTACTGATTGCGCGCTCATCGCCCTCAAAGACCCGGAAAACCAATCGGATGACGCTATTTTTTCCGCGCTTGTTTCATTTCTGGGCGATAGCATTGCGCAGTCGCCCGTCCTGACAGCCGATGAGGCGCGTGGCAAGCGCATGTTCGCCGAACTCTGGAGAGTCGCCTCCAGACTGTACGCGCGCGATGGCAGGACGCTTTTTTACGATTGTTTTCGGGACGCAAAATACTACCCGTGGAACCCGCTGAGCAATGCGATCCACGAAGAAACGCCCGACCACTGCGATGCCGAATTCGAGCTCAATGCCTGCCGAAGCTTCCGATGCCGAAAGGGCATCTGGGAAGAGCTGAGGTATGACATGCTCTATTTCAATACCGACAAGCTCAAAGGACTGTTCCACGAAGCAGACAGGGCGTTCCGGAAATACCTCAAGACCGGCCGAGGCCTCCGAAGAAAACCGGATGAAGCCTGGGCAGAACCCTTTGCAGAAGCAGTCATCGCGGCCGAAGAGCGCGCAAAAGCCGAAGCCGCAAGGCCGAAAATCACGCTCGACCTCGGCGGTCTGGAACGCATCCGACAGGATGCAATGCTCACGCAAGACAGCCTGCTGACCGAAGCTGACAGAGCGGAATGCATTGCCGAAACACAGGAAATTGCCGCCACACATCATGCAGGCGCAGAAACCTACAAGCCGCTCGCGATAGAAGCCCCAGCACCTGAGAGCGCCGAAAACAGACAAATCTTCGCGGAAAACGCTCCAAATCCTGAAGAAAATAATGGCGCTCCCGGACAGAATGCGGCAAACACGCGCCAGCAGGATGCAAAGCCCAGAAGGCTGGATGATACGCACAGCGAAATCCTATCCGCGCTTCTCAGAGGCGAAGACGCCCTGCCGATCATCCGCGCGCATCGCCTGATGGCCTCAATCGTCGCGGACACGATCAATGAAGCTTTTTATGACGACATCGGTGACAGCATCCTTGAAAGTGACGGCACGGCGCTCTCGCTCGTGGAAGACTATCGGGATGAAGTCGCCGCGCTCACGGAAGACGAATGATGAATGAAACGAAAATTCCCAGACGCATCTCTCAGGCAGTCCTGAACTCGCTCAAAGGCGGTGTCGTGCCGCGAATCGGGCTGCCCTACATCACAGTGGGCAGGAAACATGAGATCGAAGCCCTGCTCCACGATGTGGACATCATCGCCGAAGGCGGGGCATCGTTCCGCTTCATCGTGGGCAGATATGGCTCAGGCAAGAGCTTCCTGATCCAGACGATACGCAATTATGTGATGGATCGCGGCTTTATCGTCGCGGATGCCGACCTTTCGCCGGAACGCCGCCTTCAGGGCACGAAAGGACAGGGGCTTGCAACCTACCGGGAGCTGATCGGCAACCTTTCCACGAAGACAAAACCAGAGGGCGGCGCGCTGACGCTCGTCCTGGACAGGTGGATCAGCAGCGTGCAGACGGCAGCTGCGCAAGAGACAGGCCTTGCCCCTGGAGATCCCGCGCTGACCAAGGCCGTCGACCAGAAAATCTGCGCCGTCACCTCCGGCGTCAGCGAGCTCGTGCACGGCTTCGAGTTTGCCAAGCTCCTCTCGCGATATTACCACGCCTATCTCTCGGACGATGAAGAGACAAAGCGCAAAGTCGTCCGTTGGTTCCGCGGCGAATACTCGCTCAAACGCGAGGCGCGCGAAGACCTCGGCGTCAGCGTCATCATCACGGACGACGACTGGTACGAATACATCAAGCTCTTTGCCGCATTCTTCCGCATGGCGGGATATGCAGGCATGATGATCATGATCGACGAGCTCGTCAATCTGTTCAAGATCCCGAATGCCGTCACGCGGCAATACAATTATGAAAAGCTGCTCGCGATGTATAACGACGCGCTTCAGGGCAAGGCGCAGTACCTGGGGATCTTGATGGGCTCTACGCCGCAGGCGCTCGAAGACAAACGGCGCGGCATTTACAGCTATGAAGCGCTGAGATCGCGCCTTGCCGAAGGCAAGTTCTCACGCCCCGGCGCGCGCGACCTGCTCGCCCCTGTCATCCGCCTCGATCCGCTCACACCCGAAGAGATGCTCGTGCTGTGCGAAAAGCTCTCCAGCATGCATGCCGGGCTTTACGGATATGAGCGCAGAGCAGGCACCGAAGCGCTCGCGGAGTTCATCAAGCTCGAATACGGCCGCATCGGCGCAGACCAGAACATCACGCCGCGCGAAGTCATCCGCGACTTTATCGAGCTCCTGGACCTGATGTACCAGAATCCGGACATGAGCATGTCCGATCTGCTCCGCTCGGATGAATTCACCTATACAAAATCAGAAGCCGTCTCGGATACATCAGACAGCCAGTATGCGGAATTCACGCTATGAACACGTTTCACAGATATGCGCCGTTCATACAGGATTACATCTACCGAGCGGGCTGGCAGACATTGCGCGGCGTGCAGAACGCCGCAAGCGACGCGATTTTCGGGACGGACTGCAATGTCCTTCTGACAGCATCCACAGCCTCGGGCAAGACTGAGGCCGCTTTTTTTCCGATCCTGACGCTGCTCGATGAAAATCCCCCCTCAAGCGTGGGCGCGCTGTATATCGCGCCGCTCAAGGCGCTCATCAACGACCAGTTCGAACGGCTCAATGCGCTGTGCGAAGACGCGGGCATACCCGTTTTCCGATATCACGGCGATGTGCCGCAGACGCAGAAACGCAAGCTGTTCAGGCATCCCGGAGGCATCCTTCAGATCACGCCGGAATCGCTCGAATCGCTGATGATCAACAAGCACATGGAGATACCGTCTCTTTTCGGCGATCTCCGCTTCATCGTCATCGACGAGATTCACTCGCTGTTGCGCGGCGACCGAGGGATGCAGACGTTCTGCCTGATCGAGCGCCTGTGCCGCCTTGCATCGTGCCACCCCAGGCGGATCGGCCTTTCCGCGACCCTCGGCGATCCGGAAGCAGCTGGCCGACTGCTCGCGGCCGGCAGCGGACGGCAGACAGTCATACCGCGCTTTGACGGCGGCAAAGAAGTCTGGCGCCTGAGCATGGAGCATTTCTTCAACACCGCGCCTCAGGCAGATGAGGGCAAGCTGGAAATCCCGGGAACGCTTTCGCCCGAAACCCCGACAGATATCGCCCCCAAAGCCGCAGATCCGGGAACCGCCTATATCTTTGAGCATTCGCGCGGCAAGAAATGCCTGATTTTCACGAACTCTCGCGAGGAATGCGAAGGCGTCTGCCAGCATCTGCGCCAGTACTGCGAGGCTAACCACGAACCGGAACGCTTCCTCATCCATCACGGCAATCTGTCCGCCTCCTATCGCGAAAGCGCCGAAGCAGACATGAAAGACGACGATTCGCTGATGTCTGTTTGCGCGACCGCTACGCTCGAACTCGGCATCGATATCGGCCGCCTGGAGCGCGCATTCCAGATCGACGCGCCGTTCACGGTATCCGGTTTCCTGCAACGCATGGGGCGCACCGGCCGCCGGGGCGAACCCTCAGAAATGTGGTTCGTCATGCGCGAAGATCATCCCGAATCCCGCGCCATGCTGCCAGAAATGATCCCCTGGTATCTGATTCAGGGCATCGCGCTCGTACAGCTTTATCTCGAAGCGCGTTTTGTCGAACCGCCGCGCACCGAACGCCTGCCCTTCAGCCTGCTCTACCATCAGACCATGAGCACCCTGGCTTCCCATGGCGAAATGACGCCTGCGGAACTCGCGTCAAGAGTGCTGCCGCTTTCCGCCTTTCACCGGATCACGCAGGACGATTTCCGCATGCTTCTCCGTCATCTTCTCGAAATCGACCACATCAACCGGACCGAAAATGGCGGCCTGATCCTCGGCATCTCAGGCGAACGCGTCGTCAACAATTTCAAGTTTTATGCGGTCTTTCAGGAAAATGTGGAATACGCCGTGCGCACCGGCTCTGAAGAGCTCGGCACCATTGTCAAGCCGCCCCCCGTCGGAGACAAAATCGCCATCGCAGGACGCGTCTGGGTCGTCGAGGAAGTCGATCACCAGAAGCATGTGCTGTACTGCACGCTTGTCAAAGGCAATATCCCAGCATATTTCGGCGATGTTGCCGGCGACATCCACACGCGCATCCTGGAACGCATGCACGGCGTTCTTGCAGAAGACAAGACCTATCCCTATCTGATGCGCCACGCGGCCTGCCGCCTGATCGAGGCGCGCGACTGCTTCAGAAAATCCGGCATGCTCAGCCGCCCGCTGATACATCTCGGCGGCAATATGTGGGCTCTGTTTCCCTGGCTAGGCAGCTACGCATTCCTCGCGCTCGAGCGCTTCCTCAAAATCAGGTGCGGCAAGCGACTGGGGCTCAAAGGCCTGACACCATCTCGCCCGTATTATATGCAGTTCATCATGAAGGCCAGCGAAGCCGAGTTTTACAAAATTACAGCCGAAGAAGCCGCACAATCCTTCGATCCGCTCGAACTCGTCTATCCAAAAGAAATCCCTGTTTTTGAAAAATACGACGAATATGTGCCGCAAGACCTGATCCGCAAGAGCTTCGCACTCGGCGTACTCGACATTGAAGGCATGAAACACCGCGTGATGGGCTGGGAATGCCCCACCTCTGCATAGCGCGCCAACCAATTAATAGTTTTTTAGATAATTGCGCAGGCTATCGCGTCGCGATACGCCCCGCGCACCGGCCTATCGCCTGCGGCGATACGGCCGGTAACGATCCTATCTCCCTGCGGTCGATACGGCTCGTTTTTACAAATCCCGCTCGCTTTATGCAGCATGGGGAGTTATGGTATCAGCTGGCTGATTTTCCCAATCCCCTTATGCAAGGCGGAGAACGGAAAAGAAGATGACAACAGGAGGCTCTACCATGCAGGAACGCTATTTCCCCATCGGGATTCAGACTTTTGAAGAGATCCGACGATTGAACGCCATCTATGTGGACAAGACACATTTGCTTCATCGATTGGTTAACACGGGCAAATACTATTTCCTGTCCCGTCCGCGCAGATTCGGCAAATCGTTGCTCCTTTCGACATTCAAGTCATACTTCGAGGGCAGGAAAGACCTATTCGAGGAATTGGCGATTGCCAACCTAGAAAAAAACTGGGAACAATATCCAGTTCTCCATTTTTCATTGAGCAAAAAGCGAATTGTAAAACTTGAAGATGTAGGTTTTCTGCTCGACAGCCTCCTTCGCGAACTCGAAAATATCTATGGTTCAGACCCGAAAACCGACAGTTCACAATACGGACTGCGAATGTCAGATTTGGTGTCGCGAGCTAAAAATCAGACTGGAAAAAATGTCGTGCTCCTGTTTGACGAATACGATGCCCCCTTGCTAGACACCATACATGACAGGGCGCTGTTTACACAAGTCCGTCAGCAACTTCGCGACTTCTTTAGTCCCATCAAAGATTTGGATTCTAAATTACAGTTTGTATTCATCACAGGTATCAGCAAATTCAGCCAGCTAAGCATATTTAGCGAGCTGAATAATCTCACAACGATTACAATGGAAGACGAATATGCGGCAATCTGTGGCATAACCAAAGAAGAAATCGTTGAACAGCTCAAACCAGAGATACACAATCTGGCACAGGCGCATGGCATTCAGGAAGCGACAGCTTTAGCCAAGTTAAAAAAACATTACGATGGTTATCATTTTTCAAAAAAATCTCCAGATATATATAATCCTCTGAGTCTGTTAAAATGTCTGCGTGAAAAAGAATTTAAAAACTATTGGTTTGATACAGGCACACCGACGCATGTCACAGAGATGATCAGTAAATATAGCCTTAAACCAGAAGACCTGGAAGGATTTACAGCAACGATCAATATGTTTGATGTGGCTTTTGAACTGGCGGATACCCCCATTCCCATGTTGTATCAAAGCGGGTATCTGACGATAAAGTCCTGCCGTGGAGCACGATATACACTTGGATTTCCAAATGAAGAAGTCAGGCTCGGATTTTTGTATGGCCTGATGCCCTATTATTCTAAAAAGACGCGTGATGAAAATGAAATATTTCTCTCTGATCTCACGCTGGCTTTAGAAGAACATCGCATCAATGATGCAATGAATCTGCTACGCAGTTTTTATAGTTCAATCCCTTATGATACAGAAAAGCAAGACGAGAACCATTTTAAGACCATATTCTATCTGATATTCCGACTTGCGGCAGCATTTGAAGTCCGCACCGAAGAGCGCAGCGCCGCCGGTCGCTGCGACGCACTCATCGAAACCGAAGATACCATCTATTTATTTGAATTCAAACTCGATGGCACTGCAGAAGAAGCATTAAATCAAATCAATGACAAAGGATATGCAATACCATACGAAGCCGGCGACAAAAAAGTCGTCAGGATTGGCGCGAATTTCGACGGCGACAAACGCACGATAGAAAGGTGGGTGATCGCTGGATAAGCGGCATATCCATCAAGGATATGCCGCACTTTGAGAGCTTATTGACCGTTCAAATCTACAGTTTTTCGACTTCGTTCAATTCCAATCCAGTCATCTTGGCAACAGCCGCCACTGGTATGCCTTCGGCCAGAAGCGATTTGGCAATCTGTCGCCGTGCATTTTTCTCCCCTTCTTCGCACCCTTCCGCAAGCCCGACCTCGCGTCCTCGCTTCTCCCCTTCTGCAAGCCCTGCCTCATGTCCCTTATGAAATGACGTCTGTTCCAGGGCATACACATCCCACATATCCATAAGGCTACGGTCATAGCGATGGCGATCTTCGATGTCGAGATTGGCATAGCGCGCCTGTTCGTAGAGCTGGTCAAACGTTGCGCCGGTGAGTGTCTCGGGACGTTCCCCGATATCCTCGGCCATAGATTTGATGGCATAAAGCCATTTGTCCAGCAAAGTCTTGAGCTCTGAACCTGCTTTGGTAAACCGCGGCATCTCGACGTAAATAAAGGTCAGCGTTTTGCTAAAAATTTCTTTGGTATCAACATCCATCAATTGGATGACATGACGGTATCGATGCGCGGATGGTGAAGTTTCCAATGTTTCAGTCTGCTCCACAGCCATTGTGCCATCGGGCACTGTGAGATCCGCCTTGTCGAGCGTAAAATTCATGATCCCGATGGAATAGACGCGCTTAAGCTCAAAGTTCCATGCGCCGCGCGGTGCCTGCTCGCGAATCGGAGCCGCCGCATAAAATAACATCCGGTCTCGGTACGCATTCTGACGCACGTTCTGCATCTCTACGATGATATGCTCCCCCGTGCTCGTCACACAATAGACATCAAAAATAATATGGCGATCAGCCGCCCCTGCCCCAATATGCTCGTGCTGGCGGTACTCCAGATCCTCGACATGCTCCATCCCATCAAACATCGCGTTCAAAAAGTCTATGAGCAATGCTTTATTCTTTTCTGTACCGAACAGCCACTTGAACCCGAAATCTGTATAAGGATTGATGAATTGCGTCATGATGCCACCTCCATTTGCGCCCCAAAAGCGCAATCAATATCATTCTAGCAAAGTGACAGGCAAATGGCGAGCAGTGATATCACAAACGCACATGTTTAGAGTGTCCACAGAGAGTGCGCACCATCCCCACGCACATCGAGGGACAGAGCGCATTGCGCCTGAATGATACGATCGCGCGCAAACCCGCATGAATCCTAGGTTTTCGCGCAAGCGAAAATTTTTGATTTTTTTGGTAAAGAAAGATTGATTTTTTTTTTTTTTATGATGCGATAGGTTTATAGCTTACAAAAGGTTGTAAGCTATTCAACTATTTCTTTGAACTTGAGGTGTGCTTAAAGCAATCACGTGCATTACAGCAAAACACGCCCCAAAAAGACGGAGAGGTTATCATGATAATAGATGAAAGAATAATTAAAGATTTGACTGAATTATACAACGATGGCGCAATCCCTGGAGACATTCAGGATGCGTTGCATTTAGATGGTTTAGTACGAGCTGAGGATGGCCAAAGGTCGTTTGCCACCCGGGCGCTTCCGAGTTATTATATAGGCAATCGAAAGGCGAAAACAGTCATGGTCATGCTTAACCCGGGACAAAGCGTGCAGCAAGCGAATGATGAACTCATGGATGAGCTCAATAAACGCTCAATGAAAAATGCAAAAGATATTGAGAATTATCATAATTGGTGTATCAATTATGGTCATAAGGATAAGGAAAGACAAGATAATTTCGACCTGAAACAGGCCTTCTTTTTTCATAAATGGAGAGGTACAGGAATTGCCCTGCCAAGTGATTTAAATCCTGATATTGACTCTAAAACCAAACTCGATGCAAAGGAAATCATCCTTACCCAGAAATTGCAGTTGGAATTGCTTCCTTATGCATCCAGATCGATTAGCAATTTTAATCCTAAAAAGATTCATCTACTCGTTCCTTTTGTAGAAACACTATTTGAAGAAATATTCTCATGCGAAAGAAAATATGTTATATTCTGCTCAAGAAAATATCATGATATTTTTAACGCATATAACGCGATACATCCCAATGCTATAAAGTTCGATAAGAAATACATAAAGATGGGTAAAATTGGAGATAGTAAGATTTCTGCATCTTGCAGCTTAATTACAATTAATTTTAAAAACAAATCTTTAAAAGCAATCATTGCCAATACCTTTCCACATCAAGGTTTGCCAAATGCATATCGACTCATGGAAATGTATGGCAATTATTGTTATAAACAATATAAAAAGCATCTAAAGGAAGCCAGACACTGAAGGAGAATGCGTAAAATGAAACGCTATGAGATTTGTTTTCTGTCAATCGCCGCAACGTTATTTCTCGCCACAGGCTGTAACGAATCTGTCCACACAGAAGAAGCCCCGCCTGATCCGGAAGAGCCAACTCTCGAATGTCCGGCAGATGGCGGCACAATCATCGGCTCTTGGAAATGTGCAGAAAACACGCTTTCCCAATGTGTCGCTGGCAAATGGGTAGTCAATCAGACATGCCCAGAAAATACAACGTGCAATGCCGTAAAGGGATCATGCGACACTAACGTAGCTCCCGAATGTGCAGACGGCACCTGGAAATGCGAAGGCAACACGCTGTCCAGATGCATCGCTGGCAAATGGGAAATCCGTCAGGCTTGCCCTGAGAACGCACTGTGCAATCCTGACACAGGAACATGTGATATCGACGAACCCGAATGCACGAATAACACCTGGTCATGTGATGGGAACATGCTTTCTAAGTGCGTGGCCGAAACTTGGAAAACCATGCAGACATGCGAAGCCCCTGCACAGTGCAACGAAGAAACAGGCGCGTGTGAAATCGAGTGCAAAGACACGGAACACCTCTTTGCAGACAGATGCGAGGCCGATGATATCACTCACTGCGGCACGCACACCAATGACTGCACCAAAATGTCGGGATGGAAAACCGGAAACTGCATTGGCAAAAAATGCTTCGCAGAAGAATGTGAGACCGGCTACCATCTGGCCAGTATCTTTGACAGCGACAACAAAGAGAGAACGATCTGTCAAGAAGATACCCATGACGCCTGCGGCTCCATCAACACTCGGTGCGGCGCTGAAGAAATCTGCACGCTTGGAGAATGCAAGGACACTTGCCGGCGCGGCGCTCGGCGTGCGGCTGTCAACGTGCGTGGCGAGTGGCGTGTCCCTGTAACCGCCTTTGGCGCGCGGCGGAATCACGATTTCTGTGGCTCGATTGTTCTCTGCCTGCATGGCTTGGTCAAGAAGCTCGAACACTGTCGTCGGCGTCGTGACACGGCCGATTTCCACGCCCAGCCAGTACGGGCTTTTCATGCGAAAAGGTTCCCGCAAATACGGCGTTGCCACAGAAAGCGCCTGTCTGCCGCATTTGATGTCGCACCGTTCAAGCTGCTCGCCAGTGATGCTGTTCCATTCACGCATCAGGATGGCAACCCATTTGCCCGTCATGGGGTGCACAAGCACAGAGAAGTTCGAATGATCCTTCCACTGGCGCTCTTCCCGTATGTGGTATCTGTTTTCGGCATAGGCCGCGAGTTCCGAAAGCTCCAACCGTTTCACCTCTTTGTGTGCAATTTTCGGTGTATCCTATGTACCGCCGCTTTGCGGCAGTCCTGCCGGGCTATCGGCTAATGCATGTAAAGTATAGCATGCGGCGGGCGAAATGGCGAGTGTTTGTGCGGCGGCGCTATGCGCTTGTGGCGCATACGCGCCTGGGCGGCGGCTATTGCATACGCCGCCGCCTCGCCCGCTATCGCTTACGCGATACGCGGACGAGTGAAAGTTGGTGTTAATTTGCTTTCTGCCACACAGTGTAAATCGGGGTTGCATGTACCGATATAGAGATGGAAACCAGGATGACAGGCGCTGACATAGCAGATACCACATTCACAGGTTCCATCCGCCCAGCTGTCCTTGATGACGAGCCCACCGCTCGCACAGTGAAGTCGTATGCGATATGCTTTTGACGCAGATGATGTATGGTGCGACTGGAAAAGGATGGATAATACGCCACGTATATGTTTGGATTATTCATCATCCTCGTCGCTTTCATCATCCTCGTCGCTTTCATCATCCTCGTCGCTTTCATCATCCTCGTCACATTCGAGTAGACTAAAGTCGTTGTCAACAAAAAAATTTTCACACCATTTCCAACCAGGTAAGTAAAATTCATCTTGCATCGGATAGTAATGCCCATCGTATTCTACAAACATTAAAATGACACTCTTATCTAAGAAGTAGCCAGCTTTTAATTTTTCAATGCACGATTTAAATTCATCACCGTCGTTCCACCATTCTTTTTCCGATATAAAATGCAACTTGTTAATATCGAATGGTTCGTCTTTGGGTATATCAATATAAAAGTACACCTCACCCTTGCCGATAGACCCGCATTGAATGAAGTTTGTTCCGTTATTATCTTCACCATTTTCAATCCCAGAGTCTTTATTGCATTCTTTTGTCTCTAGCAATATATAATCTTTTAAACAAATCCTTCCATTTTCTTTTAACTGTTTCAACAAGTATAACAATGTGCTAAGGTCACAATTCCGTATGCGTTTATCCAACTCCTGCAACATTTTCCATGCTTGGACGCAGTCATCATCATCCCACACTTTTTTTGCCTCTTCTAAAGTTTTACATTCAGATATATCGCTTATGCCGCCCCAATCAAAGACAGGCAGCTTTTCAAATTCATAATCTTCGTCTTCATCAATCACAGTCATACAAAAGTTATCATCACGACTGCAGAAGTAAATCGTTCGATCGCAATCAAACGTATCATAGATTTCGCTCACCACATCATCTAAATCCAGACTATAATCATCGAACTTTCTAACATATTTATTAACACACTTCCTTGTAACTGGTCTAATTTGAATTGCACCAAGTTCATCTGTCCATACACTTATCTTAACGGTACGTGTTGACTTTTCCATAGAAGCTGATGGCGTCTTGCCATCATTATCTTTCGCATTGACATCCGCACCTGCAGCGATGAGGACCTTTGCAATTTTGGCAGAGTAGCAGTCATATAATGGCGTCTTGCCATTATTATCTTTCGCATTGACATCCGCACCTGCGTCAATGAGCAACTTTGCAATACCGACTTCTTCGCGTAGATGTAACGGCGTCTTGCCATCATTATCTTTCGCATTGACATCCGCACCCGCAGCGATGAGTACCTTTGCATTTTTGGTATATATGCATAGATGTAACGGCGTCGAGTCATTATTATCTTTCGCATTGACATCCGCACCTGCGTCAATGAGCAACTTTGCTATATCGACATTCAAGCATCGATGTAACCGCGTG
>JAFUEE010000032.1 GCA_017464085.1 Pseudomonadota bacterium | reverse complement strand
CCGAAGTCGGTGAGCTAACCAGCAATGGAGGCAACCGCCCACGGATCGGACAGCGACTGGGGTGAAGTCGTAACAAGGTATCCCTACGGGAACGTGGGGATGGATCACCTCCTTTAACGGATATGCACAGACGTTCCGTGGGACGTCTCTCATTATCGCGTGGTCATACGCGCTTTTGATATTGTTTCCCTCTTGGTTTTCGTCAGGAAATAGGCCGGGGCTGTTCAGCTTGCGGCTTTTTTTCGTTTTAGGCGCATGCGATCGCGCGGCGTATGAAATAGCCGCGCACCCAACGCGCGCCGTATGCCGCCGGCATAGGCCGCGCCCCAAAAGTGAAGACATTCGGTCGAACGTCTCTCGGGTTCTGTGGGAACGTATTGGAAATTGAAGTATGTGAATGTTATAAATTAAGGATTGTTTTTATAAATCAAGGGCTGTTGTAAATTAATAATATTCAATTTATAATAATATAATTTGGTTAGAACTTACAGCAGAAACTATATTTGCAAAAAAACTTGGCAAATTGGCGTTATGTTCAGATTCATTATAGGATATGCAGGCGCGCCGAGGTGCGCAGGTATGTAATTTTTTTAATGAGGTCAGTGGCAGGTTTGGAAATGATATCGGATGAAGCGGTCGCGCGAGACATGATTGATGGGCGCATGCCGTTGGCGGAGGGGTTCCGCAAAATCATGTATTCCGGAGGTTTTCCGGTGCATACGTCGCGAGGGACATGCATTTTTTTGCACAACGGGGCGCGTGGCATACGCCTGGTGACGGAGTTTGACGGCTGGCAGGCGCATCCGATGAAGCGAGGCGCGAACGGTCTTCACTATGCCGAGATTCCTGTGTCTGAACACATCGGAACGCGGATGCGCTATGGTTTTGTGAAGCATTCCGGCAAGCGAGAGGCGGATCCGAGTGCGCGTTACTTTATGTATGAGCGCGGTTGCGAGGTTTCTTTTTTGAAGCGGCCGGAGCACATGCAGCACTTGATGCGCTGGGACGATTTCGAGAGTCCGCAGGGGCTCAGAAGCCGAACGATTCACGTGCTCGTGCCGCCCAATGACGGCCCGTATGATGTGCTGTATGCGCATGACGGTCAGAATCTGTTTTCCCCGCAGGGCATTTGCGGCGGCTGGCGGCTTTGTGAAAATATGCGCAAGGTCGGCGGTGATTTTCTCATCGTGGGCATCTGGAACACGCCGGACAGGCTCCGTGAATACACGCATGTCTCCGATCTGTATGGCGATGGGGTTCAGGAGACGCTTGGGCGCAAGTATGCCGCGTTTGTAGAGGAGACTGTGCGTCCGTTTATCGAACGGACGTTTGTGACGACAGGGAGAGCCGGAGTGATGGGGTCTTCGCTTGGCGGCCTGATCAGCCTCTATATTGCCAGCTGTTATCCCGGCCGTTATGATTCCGTGTTCGCGCTTTCGCCAACGACAGCCTGGGGGCGCTTCAGCGACGATCACGGAAGGACGATACGCGACGTGTATGAGCGTGCCGGGCATCAAAATACTTTTATCTATATCGATCACGGCGGGAATTTTCCGGCGGAGGGCATGCCGGATGTGCTCGACCGCAAGGTCGCGCTTCGCGATGAAGAAGGGTGGGGCTCGGAGTATGACAACAGCTGTTATACGTTTGATTTTGTTTCGGCGCTTGTCGAGCTGGGGTATCGCCAGAGCGTGGATTTATTTTATGAATATGCGCCCGGCGCGCCGCACAATGAGGATGCGTGGGCTTCGCGCGTGAGTCATCCGCTGCGGCTGTTTATGAAACGCGAGAGGGACTGATGCAGGCAGGGCGTGCGTGACTGTCGGGGAATGCTAAAACATGCAGGGCGTTGACATGGCGTGGGCTGTTTGCTAAAATTAGACACCGTGTTTTCCGCATCATAGCGGAGATTTACTGTGCCATAAGGCACGTTTTGCAATGTTTAAGGGGATATAATGAAAAAAGCACTTCTGACACTTTCGACGCTCGCAGTTGCGGCGCTTTCGCTCAATGCCTGTGCCATTTCCGAACTCAAGCCCGAGCCAGTGCCCTTGAAGGCCGCCGATATGGCTCACTTCACGGTCGACAACTCCGCGATCGCCGATCAGTTCTCGGTTTGCGGCGAAAAGGTCAAAGACTTCAAAGCCACGCTTCGCAACGGTTTCAATTATGCCGCGCATCACGGCGATAACGCGAGTGTTGTTTCTGCTGAAAAAGCTCAGAGCCTTCTCAACATCCGTTCGCTCGACATGAGCTGCATCGGTCAGGACAAGCTCAAGGGATACCTCATCACCGGCAAAGCCGAAATCTCTTGGAAAATCGACAATGGCGCGGAAACGATTTATCCGATCACTGTCATCGGTGCTTCCGAGAAATCTGTTGAAAAAGCACTCGATGCACTCGTTGGTCAGCTCTATAACGCTGCTTTCAGCACCTATCTGACTGCGCATGCGCAATAATTCGCAGCTCTGCTGATGATTTAAAAAAGCCCGGGTTTCCGGGCTTTTTTTGTGTCTGGCAACAGCTTCGGGGATTCGTTCTTTTTTCGGTGTCATCGCGCGGCTATGGCGAAGCGGTTTGGGGAGGCTTTGATGTGTTGTATGTTGAAAATGGGGCATTTATTTTGATAAAAGGCTGACCATGGTTCGGCATCGCAGGCAAAAGTTGCCTAATCGCCATTGGTTTGGGGAGCATGCTGGTTTGATATGGAGAAGGAAAGATGAAAGTATTGCTGATTAACGGCAGCCCGGAGCGCAACAGCTGCACCGGTCGTGCGCTTGAAGAAATTGCAAAGACGCTCAAAGACGAAGGCATCGAGAGCGAGATCATTCAGATCGGCCGTGAGACTGTGAAGGGCTGTCAGGCTTGTGGCGGCTGCAAAAAACTCGGCAGGTGCGTGATCGATGATATCGTCAACAAGGTTGCCGCTCGTCTGGATGAATTCGATGGCTTCATCGCCGGTTCGCCGGTCTATTATGCTTCGGGCAACGGCACGCTCTATAGCTTTATGGACCGCCTTTTCTATTCGGCAGGTTCGAAGCTTCGTCATAAGCCTGCTGCGGCAGTCGCATGCGCCAGGCGCGCGGGCACGACGGCGACGCTCGATACGCTCAACAAGTATTTCACGATCAATGAGATGCCCGTCGTATCTTCGTCCTACTGGAACATGGTGCATGGCTTTACGCCGGCGGATGTCGAGCGCGATCTGGAAGGGCTGCAGACCATGCGCAACATCGGGCATAATATGGCCTGGCTTCTCAAATGCATCGAGGCGGGCAAAAAAGCAGGCATCGAGCCGGACAAATCCGAACGCGGCGCTTGGACGCATTTTATCATGTAGTATATGACGGGGGCGGCGTATCGCAGATAGCCGCGCACGCGAGCCGTATGCGCCGCAGGCGCATAGGCCGCGCTCACATGCGGAAGTCGTTCCTGGAGACGGCGAAAGAGCGGCTCTTGTGCGCCGTATGCCGCAGGCATAGGCGCATGCACAACGCGCGGCGTATCGTAGATAGCCGCGCTTGCCCAGGCGGAATATACAACCACATGGCACTACATTTTGTGATGATGAAAAAGATATATATAAATGTGTGCATGTGTGGGATATGTGATTATGGATATTTGAAAGATTTGTATTTACGTTTATCTATGAACAGATTATAGAAAGCACAGTTTTTATGCCGAAATACGGCATGTGATCGTTGAAAGCCCGGAATGAGATGTATCGGAATGAGCCGGTCATGAATAGATTTTCGGGGCTGTAATCGCCAGGAGAGATCAGGATGAAAGTACTCGTTGCCACAGAAAAGCCGTTTGCCGCAGTTGCCGTGGATGGTATCCGCAAGGAGGTCGAGGCCGCAGGGCATGAGCTTGTTTTGCTTGAGAAATATACGGACAAGTCGCAGCTGCTTGAGGCTGTGGCAGATGCGGACGCTCTGATCATCCGTTCTGATAAGGTGACGGCTGAAGTCCTGGATGCAGCGAAGCAGCTCAAGATTTGCGTGCGCGCCGGCGCGGGCTATGACAATGTCGATCTGGATGCGGCGACGGCGCACAAAGTCGTCGTGATGAACACGCCGGGCCAGAACTCGAACGCAGTTGCGGAACTCGTGTTCGGCATGCTCGTGTATGGCATTCGCAAGTTCTTTACGGGCGCGGCAGGCACGGAGCTGCTCGGCAAGAAGCTCGGCATCCTGGCTTTCGGCAATGTCGGCCGCAATGTGGCGCGCATCGCGAAAGGCTTTGGCATGGACATCTATGCGTATGATGCGTTCTGCCCGAAAGACGCGATCGAAGCGGCAGGCGTGCATGCCGTCGACAGCCAGGCAGACCTTTTCAAAATGTGCGATATCGTCAGCCTTCACATTCCTGCGACGGCCGAGACGAAAAAGAGCATCGGCAAGGATCTCGTCGGCAGCATGAAGAAAGGTGGCATCCTCGTCAACACGGCTCGAAAGGAAGTCATCAATGAGGATGAACTCCTCGCCCTCATGGCGGAACGCACCGATCTGCTCTATCTGACCGATATTGCGCCGGATGCGCTTGATGCTTTCAAGGCATTCGAGGGGCGCTTCTTTGCTACGCCAAAGAAAATGGGCGCGCAGACTTCGGAAGCCAATATCAATGCTGGAATCGCCGCAGCAAAACAGATTGTCGGCTATTTCAAGGATGGCTGCACGAAATTCCAGGTCAATAAATAATCTGCCCCGTCTTTGAACTCGTGAGGTGAAAATATATATTTTCACCTCATATTTTTTTTACGCAGAAAATATATTCTGCATCTTTCTTTCACATCTTATATTGGAAATATATATATGGCAGTCATCAAACCGTTTAAGGGCATTCGTCCTCCCAAAAATCTCGTCGAAAAAGTGGAAAGCCGTCCTTATGATGTGCTCGATTCTGAAGAAGCGCGTGCGGAAGCTGGCGACAATGAGATGTCGCTCTATCATATCATCAAGCCGGAAATCAATTTTGAGCCCGGCACGAGCGAATATGATCCGCGTGTCTATGAGAGCGCGGCTGAGCATTTCCAGATGTTCCAGGACAAAGGCTGGCTAGTCCAAGACGATCAGGAAATGTATTATATTTATGCGCAGACCATGAACGGCAAGACGCAGTACGGCCTTGTCGTGGGCGCTTATGTTGCCGATTATATGAACGGCGTCATCAAAAAACATGAGCTGACCCGTGCGGACAAGGAAGAAGATCGCATGAAACATGTGCGCGTGAACAACGCGAACATCGAGCCGGTCTTTTTTGCCTATCCCGACAACAGCGTGCTCAATGACCTGATCATGCGTTATGCGGCGACGACGCCCGAATATGATTTCATAGCGCCGATTGACGGTTTCGGGCACAAGCTCTGGCTGGTCAGGGATGCTGCGGATATCGCGCTGATCACTGCGGAATTCGCCAAAATGCCGTCCCTCTATATCGCGGATGGGCATCACCGTTCGGCGGCGGCCGCGCTCGTCGGTGCCGAAAAGGCAAAGCAAAACCCGAATCATCGCGGCGATGAAGAATACAATTATTTCATGGCGGTCTGCTTCCAGGCCAGCCAGCTCACGATTCTTGATTACAACCGTGTCGTCAAGGATCTCAACGGCTTGTCTGGCGCTGAATTCCTCAAGGCGCTTGAGAAGAACTTCGATGTCGAATGCATGGGGGAGGCCGAATATCGCGCGTCGCGGCTCCACGAGTTTTCGCTCTATCTCGACGGCAAGTGGTATCGCCTGCGCGCGCATGAAGGCACGTATGACAACACGGATCCGATCGGCGTGCTCGATGTCAGCATTTCATCCCGTCTGATTCTCGATGAAATCCTCGGCATCAAGGATCTGCGCAAAGACAAGCGGATCGATTTTGTCGGCGGCCTTCGCGGGCTCGGAGAGCTGAAGCGCCGCGTGGACAGCGGGGAGATGAAGATGGCGCTCGCGCTTTATCCCGTGACGATGAAACAGATCATGGATATCGCCGATTCCGGCAAGATCATGCCCCCGAAAGCGACCTGGTTCGAGCCCAAACTTAGGAGCGGCCTTGTCATTCATAAACTCGTGTAGTTTATAACTTATCAATATATAAAGCCGTGCCATTGGTACGGCTTTTATTTTATTTGGAGGGGGAAGCCTCCCCCTGCGCGGCTATCTGCTTCGCAAATACGCCGCTACCCCCTCGGCGCACTCCATGTGATTTTCAGACCATCTCGAATTCATCGGCTTCGGGATCAGTTTTGATATCGACGGGCTGATAGGGATAGATGAGGAGCTTGTTGTGCTCGGCGAAGTCGCGCGCGAGCGTTGCGGGAAACGACTCGCAGTGCGAGATATGGCTGACGGTGTTGATCCTTGCGGATACGGCAATGATCCAGTCATCCGGCTGGAGTTTCTCTCTTACGGCGCTTGAGTCTTCGGGCTCATGGCGCGTCATGGAGGCATTCTTGTGCGTAGCGGCCAAGCGGGCGTTCATGGCATCGTGGGTTTCGGCTGTGCCGAAGTGAAGGATCTCGAGGGCTGTCTGGCTCGCGAGCTGAATGACTTTGTCGAACCATTCGTCAAAACCAGGCTCATTTTCGGCGTATTTGAGCGTGAAGAGCGCGATGCGCTTAGGTGTTGTCAGCGCTTTGGGAATATCTGCCCAGATCATCATTCGATCCACTTCTCTGACGAGCGCTCTCCATTTTTCTCCGAAGATCTTGTCTGGAAGGCTGGATTGCGGCCAGCCCATGAGCAGGATATTTGCGTGTTTTTCGCGTGCGACGCGGGAGACTGCATCGGAAAATGACGGGTCGATGGTTGCGGAAATGTGGAACTTGTCGGGATTGTCAGATTCTTTGATGACTTTGGATGCGGCATTCCGGAATTCCTTGATCCTGGGTTCAGCCTGTGCATCGTCGGCGACGACAGTGAAGAGTGTGGCTGGATGTTTTGAGGCAGGAGACTTGATATGGCTTGCAAAATCGAGGAGGGGCATGGCGTGCGCGGGATTTGCGACGGGCAGGAGGATATGTTCGTCGGCTGCCGGGTCGTGATGCTGAGCCCTGTCGGCGTGTTCAATCGCGAGTGATTTTGCGGCGCTTTCGGTGACGAAGCTTGCGACAATGCAGGTGATGAGTATGAGCAGAATCGCGGCATTGAGGAATGTGTCATTGAGTATGCCGGCCCTGTGCGCGACGAGGACGATCGCGAGTGTGGCGGCGACGCGCGCGCTGCTCAGGCCGAACATGACTTTGCGCTGAGCTTTGGAGTAGCCGAACAGCTTCTGGCAGATCCATGCCGCGAGCCATTTGGCGGCCAATGCCGCCACGGAGAGAAGGACTGCGAGCAGGATGGTTGCGGGACCTTGGGCGATCACGCTGATGTCTACGAGCATGCCCACGCTGACCATAAAAATAGGTATGAAGAGCACATTGCCTACAAATTCAATCTGATGCATCAAAGATGAAGTTTTTGGAATATATCGATTGAGCATCAGACCGGCGAGGAAGGCGCCGACAATCCCTTCAAGCTCGCAGATTTCTGCAACAAGCGCGGATATCATTAACATAAATATAATAAATATATATCTTTGTATACGCTCGTTATGCCAATGGGAAAAGAACCATCTGGCAATGGCGGGCACTGCAAAAAACATAAAGGCCGAAAATATGACGAGCGATATGCCGAGGCCGATCCAGAAGCCTGGCGTGAGGTTGCCGACTGCAAGCCCTATGAGCACCGCGAGAAGAATGAGCACGACCGCGTCGACGATGATTGTGCCGCCGATAGATACGGCGACAGAGGCATCATTGCTGACGCCATAGCGGCTGACCGCTGGATAGGCGATGAGCGTGTGCGTGCTGAACATGCATCCCGTGAGAATTGCCGCAAGCGCGGGCATATCAAAGCCGAAATATGCGATGGGGAATATCACCGCAATCGGGCACAGCATGGTCAGAAGCGCGAAGATGATGCTGCGCTGCTTGTTGTCGTTGAATTGGTGGATGTCGAGTTCCAGGCCGGCTGTGAACATGATGTATAGCAGGCCGATTGTCGAGAAGAGGCTGATCGCGCCTTGATTGTCCACGATATTGAGTGCATGAGGTCCGATTATCGTGCCGCATACGATAAGGCCAATAACCTGGGGGATGCGGAAACGCTTGGTAAACAATGGGATGATAAGGATAATCGCGAGAATCAGTGACAGAAGTGCGACATTGTTCACCAGCGGGAGTGAGAAGATTTCGGAGAGTCTTTCCATAGAATTACTGTTGAAAAATGGTGATATGATACGTGTTTCAAATCAAAAAAGGCTTCTGATTTGATGCGTGATGCTTATCGGATATAAAACACTGTGTCCAGATGATTTTAGAGAAATTATATTTATAGATACGACTTTGCTCATAGGAGGGACGCAAGCTAGAAATATGACATTGAGATATAGACTGGTTTATTGGTTGGACGCGGCCTATGCTGCGCATACGGCCAGCGGGCGGCGGCTATTTGTCGTTGTCAAATACACCGCCGCGCAACTCGCTTGCGCGGTACGTGTGCGTCAATCCTATCCCATCCAGCTCTCAATCACGCATCTATGTGTTTTATCCGGATCGTCCTTGTCATAGCTGATGCCGACCAATAATATTTCATCTGTATAATTGCGAAGTATATCCGGATAGTGTCGGTTCTTGATTTGTGCAATTGCGCCATCAGCATCATTGTGCGGATGTGATTTGTCGAGGGCTTTTAATTCGATGACAAGCGCGGGATAATCTGAATTGCGTTTTGGCAAATATACGATATCGGCATACCCCGTGCCGCCCGCGAGCTCTTCCAATTGTACATATTCATCTTTATATGCGAAATAAGCGAGCTTGATCGTGCCGCGCAAGGCTTGCTCGTTGTTGTAATGGCGAGGACCGTATTCTTCGGTGTGCACTTTCTGTAGTTCTGCCGCGACGGCTTCGGCGCGCATATCCGACGTGTCCTTCATGAGCTGCACGCTGCGCTTGACGCGCTGGATAGTTTCTACATGGGTCACTCTGTGTACAGAACGCGCGTATTCGAGTCGGATTTCTTCATTGGGGATGCGCACGGTTTCGCGATCCTCGTCATAAGACAGATAGCCATAATGTGTGAGAAGCGTGAGCACGTCGTCCTCAGTTTTCAGAGAGGATGGATCATTGCGGAATAAACTGGGATCCAGGCGCACTTCCTTGCCAGCGAGCAGGTCAACGACTGCTTTTCCGAGGCCTTCTTTGTCGAGGTTCAGGTATTCCAGCAGGCTGGTGGGATCGGAGGTTGCGGGCCAATAGGATTGGAATTCGCCTGATTCAATCGCTCTCATCACAGAATTTGGATTATAGACGGAACCGACGCCTTTGATCTGATAGCCGTCGTACCAGTATTTCATTTTTTCAAGATCGATATGGAATTCTTCGCACAGGACGCGGACTTCGGTTTCGGTAAATCCTATATATGGTGCAAATTTGCCAGGTTTGAGAATTGTATATTCCCAGAATTCTGAAATGGCCGATTGTGAGCCGTCTTTTTTAATGGGAAGAATCCCCGTCATATAGGCTGCTGCGAAAACTTTATCTGTGATGGAAATGCTCTTGAAAAGGCTGCGCAGGAACTGAAGATAGTTGTATTGTATGTCATCTGTGGTTTTTTTGTCGCGCATCGGTGCATCCCATTCATCGATGACGGCGATAAATTTGCGTCCGCTCACTTCGACGACATTGTTGAACAGATCTGCCAAAGAATTTGCTCTTTTTATATTCGGATAGAGCTCATAGATTTCATCGGATGTCACATCTGTAATGTAGGTTAGCATATCTGGCAGACTGGATTTGCCAATGATATCGGCAATATCGAGCATGAGGACGTTGTATGTGTTCAAATGTTCGCGATAGGTCGCATCTTTTGCAATCTCCAAATCGTCGAACAGAGGCGCTGAATCGCATCCCACGCAGTAATAGGCACAGAGCATCTGTGCTGCATACGACTTGCCGAAACGCCTGGGCCGGCTGATGCAGCTGAGTTTTGATGGTAATCCGATCGTTCGATTGACTACACCGATGATGCCGGATTTGTCTACGTATTTCCCATTCCGCTTGACGCGGAAAGATTCGTTGCCAGGATTGAGATAGATGCCCATGTCGCCCTCCATGAAATGCATGCAAAGGGCAAGCCCCTTGATGCGTGCTGAGTATAGCATATATAGAGCGAGATGGGGAGTGTTTGAGTGGGGGGAGAGACAATGGACGCGGAAATGATTTGTTCAAATCCGCGTCTTATAACTCCCTCAATAAGTATGGATAGGCAAGATTAGAGAGCACGCATACAAGTGCTCATGCAGGCGTAATATGAGTTTGAACCAGGCTTATTCTTAAGAAGACAGAGATTTGCGCATTCGTGCATCTTTTTTCATGCGCATTTATATCTTTATCGAATCATTGATGCCTCTTAAAATGATGATGATATGCTAGCGGCCGAGGTTGCAATTCCGAATACGGAAATTAAGACGCTCATGAAGCTGTCTCTTAACCGCTGGTGGAAGAATATCGGACTTGCGAGCTGTGATTCAGCGCCGCTGCTGCAAGCGCTCTGGGTCGAGGATATTGCGGGAATTGAGCGTGAGACATGCGCCATCATGGATGATAGCATCAGCGTAAATGATGCAAAGGAAGATTTCTATCATGGGATGCTGGTCGGCGTATTGCGCATGCAGGGGAACGTCAAGTCTAATCGGGAATATGGAGAGGGACGCCCGGATATCGTGTTTAAAGACCGCAATCGCGCCATTATTCTGGAACTGAAATGCCTGTTGCCCTCGGTGGTCAATAAATATCCATTGGAACAACAGTTCGAGAAAGTCCCCCTCATGATGCAGGCATTGCTGGATGAGGCAGAAGCTCAGATAAAGACGCGGTATTATGTTAAAGGACTTATGTTTGAGGAACCCAATATTACAGAAGTAAAAGCGTATGCGATGTGCTTTTGCAAGAGGCGTTGTTCGGTGAGGGAGGTTAAGGAATAGGGGAGTCGCGCACAAAAATATAAAACGCGTGTGTATTTGCGCAGCAAATAGCCGAGCCACAACGATCGGCGTGCCGTATCGCCGCAGGCGATAGGCGAGCCCTCCGCGCGGCGTATTTGCGCAGCAAATAGCTGCGCCCAAATTATAAACGTTCGTGGCATGTTGGCGCTTGATACGCACATTGCCAGAGGGCATAAAAAGTGTTAAATTGCGCGCCGCTTTTTTGGGGCATTCTCATTGCGCCCCGCAACCGCATCTGCAAAAGAGGAGCAGACATTTTCATGATCGACAAGACATATAATCCGACAGAAGTCGAGAAACGTTGGTACCCGTTCTGGACAGAGAAAGGCTATTTTCATGCGGACGAGCACTCGAAGAAGCCGCCGTTCACGATCGTCATTCCGCCGCCCAATGTGACGGGCAAGCTGCACATGGGACACGCGCTGTTCGTGACGATTCAAGACCTTCTGACGCGCTTTAAGCGCATGCAGGGCTTTGAGGCGCTGTGGCTTCCCGGCACGGATCACGCCGGCATCGCGACGCAGGTCATGGTTGAGCGCCAGCTCGCGAAAGAGGGCAAGACGCGCCTTGAAATCGGCCGCGAGGAGTTTTTGAAACGCGTGTGGGCGTGGAAGCGTGAAAAAGGCTCGAATATTATCGAGCAGCTCAAGATTTTAGGCGCTTCGTGCGACTGGGAACGTGAACGTTTCACGATGGATGAAGGGCTTTGCAAGGCCGTCATCGAAGTTTTTGTGAAACTTTATGAAGAGGGCCTGATTTATCGCGATGAGCGTCTGGTCAACTGGGATCCGGTGGCGAAGACCGTTCTGAGCGACCTCGAGATCGATCAGGAGAATGAGAACGGCCATTTGTGGCATCTTCGCTATGATCTCGTCGATGGCACGGGCTCGATTGAGATTTCGACGACGCGCCCCGAAACGCTGTTCGGCGATACGGCGGTTGCGGTGCATCCCGATGACGAGCGTTATAAGGCGATTGTCGGCAAAAAAGTGAAGCTGCCCCTTACGGACCGCGAGATTCCGATCATTGCGGATGCGCAGGCTGCCGACATGGCATTCGGCACCGGTGCCGTCAAGATTACGCCGGCGCACGACTTCAACGACTTTGAGACCGGCAAGCGCAACAATCTGCCGCGCATCCAGGTCATTGGCATTGATGCCTGCATGACCGACAATGTGCCCGAAAAATATCGCGGCATGACACGCGAGAAGTGCCGTGAAGTCGTGCTGGAAGATCTCGCCGCGAGCGGCAATCTCGTCCGCGTCGAGGATTATGTCCACATGCCGTCGCGCTCGCAGCGTTCTGGCGCGCTCGTCGAGCCGCTTTTGCTCCCGCAGTGGTGGGTCAACGCAAAAGTGCTCGCGGAGCCCGCGATCAAGGCCGTTGAGACCGGCGCGACGACGATGACGCCGAAACTCTGGGAAAAAACTTTCTTTAACTGGATGCACAACATTCGCGACTGGTGCATCTCTCGCCAGCTCTGGTGGGGCCATCAGATCCCTGCTTATTATTGCGAAGATTGCTGCAAAGGCCACATTCATTACATCATGAATCCTGGCCAGAAAGACCCCGATCTGCGCATCGATGCTCAGGCAAAGCCGATCGTCGCGAAGACTTGCCCCGAAAAATGCCCGGTCTGCGGCGGCACGCATTTCATTCAGGAACCAGACGTGCTCGACACATGGTTCAGCTCCGGTTTGTGGCCGTTCTCGACGATGGGCTGGCCCGAAAATACCGATACGCTCAAGAAATTCTATCCGACGAGCGTTATGGAAACGGCTGCAGATATCATCTTCTTCTGGGTCGCCAGAATGATGATGTTCGGCATTCATTTTATGGGTGTCACGCCGTTCAAAGATATATATTTCCACGCGCTCGTTCGCGACAAGCAGGGCGTGAAGATGTCTAAAACAAAGGGCAATGTTATCGATCCGCTCCTTCTCATCTATGGTTGCCATCCCGACACTGTGCCCGAAGATGAAAAGAAAGCATCGCGCCAGCTCTTTGATGATTATCCCAATGGCATTGATCCGCAAGGTTCGGATGCCCTCCGTTTCTCGCTGACGATGCTCGCCGCGCAAGGCCGCGATGTCCGTCTGGATATCAAGCGCATTGAGGGTTATCGCGCATTCTTGAACAAAGTCTGGCAGGCCAGCCGCTTTGTTTTGATGAATGTTGAGAAAGAAAAAGATATATATTCATATATCACAAAAGATGGTTGCAAAGAGCCGTTCGAAGCCAAAGACCTTTCGATGGCGGACGCTTGGATTCTCGACCGTCTCAACCGCGTGGTTAAGGAAGTCACCGATCAGATCGAGGCTTATAATTTCAATGAAGCCGCGCAATGTATATATGATTTCCTTTGGAATGAATACTGCGACTGGTATATCGAGCTGAGCAAGGTCGTTCTTTATAGCAATGATGAAGCGGTTGCCAAACAAGGTCATACGACGCGCCTGGTGCTCGTTCATGTTTTGGAGACGATACTGCGCCTGTTGCATCCGTTCGCGCCGTTCATCACTGAAGAAATCTGGCAGAACCTGCCCAAGACCGCAGATGCGCCAGAATCCATCATGATCGCGCCGTGGCCGGTCGTCAACGAAGCCTTCCTGAACGAAAAGGAAGCCGAGCGCACGCGCACGCTGATCGCGATCGTGTCGGCAGTCCGCAACATTCGTGGCGAGGCCAATATCGCGCCCAGCAAGGCCATTCCGCAGATGCTCGCGCTCACGGATGATGCGGCCAAGCGCGAAATCGTCGAGTCGATGCGCGCCTCGATTTGCACGCTCTGCAAGATTGAAAACATCGTCCTCGGCGATTCTCAGACTGCCAAGCCTGCGCCCTGCGCGATCGGTGTCGCCGATAATATCGAGCTCGTCATTCCGTTCGCTGATCTCATCGACCTCGCGGCGGAACGCGACAGGCTCGCGAAAGCCATTGCAAAGGTCACGAAAGATCTCGAAGCGAGCGAAAAGAAGCTCAATAACCCGAACTTCGTTTCACGCGCCAAACCCGAGGTCGTCGAGACCGAACGCGCGCGCGTCGCTTCCGGCCGTGCCGAGCTCGAAAAACTGACGAAAGCACGGGATATGTTGGGATAATGATATGTGCGCGCGCCTATGCTTTGCATACGGCGCGCCGGATATGGCGCGGCTATCTTCGATACGCCGCGTTTTTTTGTGCGCCTATGCCTGCGGCATACGGCGCGCTGGTGGTGCCCATATATTGATATTTATAAAACAGATGCTTGTCGGCTTTTGGGGGATGATTTTGATCGGTGTTTAGATTTTGATTTAGAATGTCTTTTATCTTTGGGAACTGGTTCTGCCTTTGGCTCAGGTGCAGGTGGTTCAGGCTGGGGCGCTGCTTCTGGTTGTGTTGTTGGCTCTATTTCGGGAAGAGATTCATTGGGTGTATCTGTTGGATCGGGAGATTCTGCGGGCGTTTGTGGGGGTTGTTCCGCAGGAGCAGAGACGCGCTGCTTTTGAACGTAATCTAAATAATAATGATCAAAATAGATGGTAGCGCCGATAATGCCACCAATGCATAAAATACATATCACTTCAATGAGTGAATATACGATGATGTTTGGAGTGAGTTGATCATTGATGGATTCTCGAAGTTTTAGGATGGCTCTATAAAGTGCATAGCCGACCGCTGTTGCTGCAAACAGAGCAAACGCGCTCACAGGGATGAGAACGAAGGGGACTGGTAATGGTTGCTCCTGAATAAAGACGATATAAGTTCCTCCGATGAGATAAAGACCTAATGTGATTGAGGTCAGTATGCCCAGGGTGGATAGATAAATCCATTTAACATTCTGTTCTTTGATGGCTGCAATCAGCTTTATGATTGATCGTACAAACAGGAGGATTGTGCCAACAGTAATCCAAATAATTAAGGTTATGATTAGAAGTATCAATCCAATCAAGCAGCCGGGAGATTGAAGACTATGAATGCTTGCATACTCATTGATTCTCCATAGCTTGGACTGGTCAACGCTTCCAAATATTGACCATTGAAATCTTACGTTTTTATTTTTCCATTTGTAATCCGCATTGATTCTGCGTTTTAGATTATATGCGGAAATGCTGTTTGGCTCAATGTTATTTTTTAAGCAATATTCATCAAATGATATATAAGCCATGATAACCTCCTTTTCGGATAAGCCAATCCCCAAGACATAATGTCTATTACCCCCTAAAATGTATCTTCAGTATAGCATTTTGGAGCGCAATATCAATCTTTAATTATGCCTCTGTTCCACAGGTAGTGTCCATAAAAGTTCGCAAAAACTGGAAACCCAGCATCAGCAAACGTTACCTCGCGTAATTTTGGAGAGCACTTGCCTCAATGTAAGCTCTCCCCGTGTTTTGCCAATCGTCAGTATACTCGATAACGTAGGT
>JAFUEE010000031.1 GCA_017464085.1 Pseudomonadota bacterium | reverse complement strand
TAAGTCCGAGTTCGCGAGCAAGCCTCTTGTAACCATAAATCCATTGACGGTAAGTTGCCAGTATTCTTTCCCGTTGTTCGTTGGTGATCACTTCTGTTCTCCCTGTGTTTGAAGTGTCAACCAAAACAGGGATAGGTCACCCCAGGGAGGGGCTGCTGTCGTTATCCGTTGCCAGTACAACAATAGGATATCTGGTTGCATTTTCGGTGGGTTTTATGCGATTGTGCAAGCGGACACATCGCGAGGAGGCTATGGTCAGATTTATCGGCGTATTAATATTGTGTTTGTCTGTTTTTGTCTCTCCCGTGTGGGCAGGGGAGAACGATCAGAGGTATGGCGGCGAAGGCGCTCAGGGCGCATCGGATGAGGACAGCACGCGTCCGCGCAAGTGCGGTTATTTTGAGTGCTTGCCGCTCGTTGAGCCGATTAATGATGTCTATTATACGGTGCAGGAAAAACATGAAGCCTGGCTGCAGGCGTCTATGTGGGGGGTGCCCTCCAATGTCCTGCTTGCGCTCAATCCGGACATTACGGCTGAAACGAAACTTGAGCCTGGCCAGAAGCTGCTCATAGAGTCTCGCTTGGATTCCGAGCCAGCGCCCTACTCGCAGGGCAAGACGAATCGCGGGCGCATCTATCATGCGCGCCCGATGCCCGAAGGGGAGGGGTATTTTTTGCGCGTGCGCCGGCCGAACTCCTGGGGCGTGGATACGACGATTCAAGCCTTGATGACGATGTTCAAGGCCTATCATGAGAAATATCCGGATGCGCCGGATGTCAATGTCGGCGATCTCTCTCGCAGGCGCGGCGGAAAGCTCAAGCCGCATGCCTCGCATCAGGCCGGGCGCGATGTCGATTTTGGTTTCGTGCATCGGAATGTCGAAAATGTCCGGCACCCGGATCGCTTTATTACCGCCAATGCGGAAAATCTTGATGTCGAAAAGACCTGGTTCCTGGTTGAGACGCTCGTGCGCACCGGGCTGGTCAAAGTCATCTATGTCGACAAGCGTGTTCAGCGGATGCTTTACAATTATGCGGCCTATAAGCTGACCCCCGAGCAGCGCGCGCTTTTCTTCTCAAGTCCTCGCCATTCGGAGTCTTCGTCCGCGATACTTCAGCACTGGCCCGGACACCGCAATCACTTCCATGTGCGTTTTGTCTGCCCGAAGGGGCAGCCGGGATGCCGATGAAATCGTAATCTTTGCTTTTCAGGAGATTTATATGAAACGTCTTTCTGTCGTTGCCCTTTGTCTGTCCTGTCTGTGCTTTTGCGGGTGTTCTCTTTTTGAAAAGACTCCGGAAGAGAAATTTGTAGACTATCTGAAAGAATATGCGGATATTGTGATTGATAACAATGGAAAATGCGAAAAATCCGCAGACAAGCTCAATAAATTTGTGGAGAAAAACAGCGAAGATATCTCCAAGACGATCAAGGAGATGGTCGCGCGCGCGAGCCAGGATGAGAAAGCGCAGGAAGATGCCAAAAAGCGCGCGGAAAAGAAGATTGAAGAAGTGCAGAATTCTTATTCGGATGACAAGAAGGCCATTCTGGTCGCGCCGGCCTGTGCAGGCGACAAGGCTTTCGATGCTGCGCAGGCTCGGTTTTGGCGAGCAATTTTTATGCCAATCATGTCTTCAGCATTTGACGCCATCGGGGATGCTTTCAAGAAGGGCCTGAATGGCGAGTGATTTCTGAGAGACGCGCAAACCGCGCCCTCGCTATGGTTGTACTACGCGATGGCAGGGGGGGACGAGGGGGACTTGTCTCTACGGATGCACGATATTCCACGAAGGAGACTGTTATGGCAGAGCGCAAATTTCCAATTGGCATTCAGACTTTTGAAAAGGTTCGTAACGAAGGGTATGTGTATGTGGATAAAACATCGCAGATTTTTCGGTTAACGCATGGCACATCCATATATCACTTTTTGTCTCGGCCACGGCGGTTTGGCAAAAGCCTGCTGATTTCGACGCTTGAAGCGTATTTTTCGGGGCACAAAGACCTCTTCGAAGGGTTGGCGATTGCGGATCTGGAGCATGAATGGAAATCGTATCCGGTGCTGCATCTCGATTTGACGGGAGTGAATTATCATGAGGAGAGAGCTCTGGAAAGCGTGCTGAATAATGCATTGCGCCAATGGGAAAGTGATGCGGATATCGTTCCAAGTACAAATGATGTACTGGGCGTCCGGTTTTTGAATGCCATTGAGGGGATATCCAAAAAATATAAAAATCCTGTTGTCCTTCTCGTCGATGAGTATGAAAAGCCAATTCTGGACACAATTGGCGATGAGGAGGTGCAGGAAAGGCACCGCCAGACGCTGAACGGTTTTTATGGTGGCATCAAAAAAGCCGATAGATATCTTAAATTTGTATTGTTGACTGGCGTGACAAAAATCGGGAAACTGAGTGTATTCAGTGCATTGAATAATATCACCGATATATCTTTGATGGAGGAATACGCCGATATCTGTGGTATGACCGAAGCGGAGATTGAGCGAGATTTTCATGAGGATATCCAGACCATGGCGGATGCACAGCACAAAAGTTATGATGAGATGCATGCCGAACTCAAGCACGAATACAATGGTTATCATTTTTGCAAACAAATGGCACAGAGTGTCTACAATCCCTATAGCTTGCTCAATGCGCTTGCTCGACAGGAGATCAGCCATTACTGGTTCGAGACGGGGACGCCGACATTTTTGGTACATCTGCTAAAGAAACATCGTCCGGATGTGTATAAGCTTGCAGGTTCTGTCATACAACGGGATGCCCTGACACTGATCAATTCATTCACGTCCAATCCATTGCCGATAATATATCAAAGTGGCTATCTGACGATTAGCGATTACAATTCAAGATTTGATAGATATACTTTGGATTTTCCTAATAAGGAAGTAAAGCAGGGATTTTTACAGGGGCTATTGCCACTGGTTGTCGGTGAACGCAAATCATCTGAATTTGATGTGGCGGCGTTTGTATTGGAAATTGAGGCTGGTGACACGGATGCATTCTTCGAGCGCATCGACGCACTTCTGGCCAATGTTCCTTACGAAGTCAAATTGGATTACGAAGTGCATTTCCAGAACTTTGTATATTTGCTGTTCATGTTGATGGGATTTTATACAAGCGTCGAATACCATACGGCCAAAGGCCGCGTGGACCTGATTCTTAAAACCGACAAATATATTTATATCATGGAGTTCAAACGCGATTGTTCTGCCCAGGCCGCCATGCAGCAGATAAAAGAAATGGGGTATGCCAAACCGTTTAATCTGGATGGCCGAAAGATTGTATTGGTTGGGGCTAATTTTGCGTCGGATATGAGTGCATTGGATGGGGTATTGGTGGAAGAAGCGTAGGAGGGGGCTGTAGGCACGATTCGGCACATACGCCCTGTGAGTGCGGCTATCTCCCCTGCGTCTCAATGCGCCGCGTTACGGGCATACGCGCCTTTTCGCCCGGCTATCACAAGCGATACGCCAGGCTTGCCACTCCGTTCGACCTCGTGCAATAATCATTATGGCACTACGATGGCGCGCACATGGTCAATTTCAAACATGCTTTTTTTGTTAAAAAAACGCCGCGTATCCGTGAGGATAGCGGCGTGAATGCGCGGCGTATGAAATAGCCGCGCCCAATTGCATGCGCGGCGTATGAAATAGCCGCGCCCAAAATCATCAAGCGTCTTCAACGGGAAGATCGCATTTGATGCAGAGTTCCGCGAGCTGTTTGTCGTCGACTTCGCCCGGAGCTTCGGTCATGAGGTCTGTGGCCTTGTTCGTCTTGGGGAAGGCGATGACGTCGCGGAGGCTGTCCGCGCCGGCGAGTAGCATGACCATGCGGTCGAGGCCGAACGCGAGTCCGCCGTGGGGAGGCGCGCCGAACGAAAGGGCGTCGAGGAGGAACGAGAATTTCGCGCGGGCTTCTTCGTCGCCGATGCCGAGCGCCGCGAAGACTTTTTTCTGCACGTCGATATTGTGGATACGGATGGAGCCGCCGCCGAGCTCGATGCCGTTGAGGACGAGGTCGTAGGCCTGGGCATAGACGTTGCCGAGGTCGCCGGCTTCGAACGCGGGCCAGTCAGAGGCGCGCGGGCTGGTGAACGGATGGTGCATCGCGTACCAGCGGTTGTCTTCGTCGGACCACTCGAACATCGGGAAATCTGTAACCCATGTCAGGCCGACATCTTCGGCTTTTTTCATGACTTTGGGCACCCAGTTGTTGCGGACGGCGATTTCTTTGCGGACGCGGCCGAGGGCGTTGCGCGCGATGTTGAGCTTGTCGGCGACGAAGAGGAGCGAGCCGCCTTCTTCGGGCTTGAGCATGTCGATGAGCGCGGCTTTTTCAGCGTCGGAGAGCTGTTTCGCGATGCCTGCGTCGAGCGCGCCGTTCGTGAACTTGGTCCAGGCGAGTCCTTTGGCGCCGTAGGTTTTGGCGACATCGCCGAGGCTCTGCTCGATGTCTTTGCGGCTGAGCTTGACAGATGCCGGCACCGAAATCGCGCGGATCGTGCCCTGTTTGTTCTCGAGCGCGGCTGCGAAGAGCTTGAATTCCGTGTTGCGGAAAATCTCGGTGACGTTGTTGAGCTCCATGCCGAAGCGGATATCGGGGGCATCGACGCCGAAGCGGTCCATCGCCTCATCCCAGCTGATGCGCTTGAACGGGCGCGGAAGGTCGATGTTGAGGACTTCGTGGAAGATCGTGCAGATCATCTCTTCGCAGATATTCTGGATATCGTCTGGCTCGATGAAGGACATTTCCATGTCGATCTGCGTGAACTCGGGCTGGCGGTCGAGACGGAGGTCTTCATCGCGGAAGCAGCGCGCGATCTGATAATAGCGGTCAAATCCGGAGATCATATAGAGCTGCTTGAAGAGCTGCGGCGACTGCGGGAGTGCGTAGAATTTTCCGGGCTGGACGCGGCTCGGGACGAGGTAGTCGCGCGCGCCTTCGGGCGTGGATTTGCCGAGCACCGGCGTTTCGAGATCGAGGAAATCGTTGCTTTCGAGCACGCGGCGGATGATGCGCGTGATCTGGCTGCGCATGATGATATTTTTGTTGAGGCACGGACGGCGCAGGTCGAGATAGCGGTATTTCAGGCGGAGTTTCTCATCGGCGTCACAGCGGTCGTTGATCGCGAAAGGCGCTGTTTCCGCGCGGTTGAAAATCCTCAGCGCTTTCGCTTCGACTTCGATCTCGCCAGTCGCGAGGTTCTTGTTTGCGTCTTTGCCGCGGGAAATCACTTCGCCTTCGACACCGATCACCCATTCCGCGCGCAGTTTGGCGGCCTGCTCGAAGAGCGGGCTGTTGGCGTCGACATGAATCTGCGTGACGCCGTAGCGGTCGCGCATGACGATGAAGAGGAAACTGCCCAGGTTGCGGTAATCCTGGACCCATCCGACGAGGCGCACGGTCTTGCCGACATCGGATCCGCGAAGATCGCCGCAGGTGTGCGTGCGCTTAAATCCGTTCAAAAATTCACTCATGTTCTGATCCTTATCACTGTTCGGGGATAGCGCTTGTCTTGGCGAAAACCTGCTATCCCGCGCTTGGGGACGGGCTGTTCGAGAGCCATGAAACAGCTCACAAAAATGGCGCTTTATAAACGGATTAGCGAGTGTTGTGAACTATTTTCCCTTTTTTATTTATGGGCGCGGCTATGGCTGACGGCATACGGCGCGCAGAAGAGACGTTCGACCGAACGTCTTTACATTTGGCGCGGCTATCTGCGATACGCCGCGCTGCGGTGCGCGGCTATGGCTGACGCCATACGCCGCGCATACGCGCATGAATGCATCCGGCGGCTGGTGGCCGCCGGGGGCCTGCGAGTGATCAGAACGATGTCGTCCAGGTGATGCTGTCGATCGCGATGCGGTTATTCTTGTTGTTTGTCGAGGTCGACTTGGCTGGCGCGATGGTGAACGAAGTCGCATTCGTGTCGTCAAACTTGAGCGTCGTGGTCTTGTGTTCAACGCCAGAGAACTGAATTGTCTGTTTGGCATTGTTGACCGTGACTTCGAGCATGCAGCCGGAGTTGCTGCAGGACGGGTTGTATGCATACCAGTCGATTGTGATTGTGCCGATGCCCGCAGCGCCATTGACGGTGATATAGTTCGTCTTGTTCGCATTGCCGGTCATGACGATCATATCTTTGTATTTGTTGTTGCTGCCGGTGTCTTCGAAGTTTCCGACGGCCTCGAGGGACATGTTGCCGGGGTATGTCGCCGTATATTTGGCAGTATAGTCGGAAGCCTTGTCTGTGGCATCATAGAATGTCTCCGTATGCGAATGCGCGAGGTCGCCCGGGTTAGGGGGATCGATGATGGCGCCGCCAGAGGTCTTGACGATATCGGAGAGCGCGCGCGGCGCGATTTTGGAGCGGCTGTAGTCATAGACGAGGATTCCGGTGACGGTGTAAGTGGAATCCTTGACCATGGCTGAGCTGAGCGCAGTCTTGCCGATGATGTAGTCGTCGACATAGGCAGGCGTTTGTTTGTCATCGACGCATGCCCAGAGGACCCTCCCGGATTCGAGCGTCTGAGCCGTGAGATTCGCTGTCTGTACGAGCGCGCTGTTGTATGGATTTTTTGCATCCTCAAGTTCGGATGCAGTGAGGACTTTGGGCGCGGGGAGTGAGCCTGTGCCGAGTTTCGTGACGACCGGGTCAGTGAGTTCGAGGAAATCATAGTAGATGTCCGTCGTCGCCTCGACGCGCACGAGATCGCCAACGGCCACGGTTTTGGCGGCTGTTGCATTGTAGATGTAGATGCCGGCGTGGTCTTGGTCATCTTGGATGAAGAAGCCTGTGGCGGCAGAGAGGTCATCTTTGTAGGCGATGGCAGTGACAGTGCCTTCGACGATCACAGAGGTGCCTTTCGCGAGTGTGCCATCAATAAACTGGTTGCGGATATCGAGGATTTCGGAGACCTGGGTTGGGCAGCCGTTGTTTGTGCCGGGTTCGTTCGGGCAATTGTCGCAGGCATCGCCGAAGCCGTCGTTGTCGGAGTCATTCTGATCGGCATTTGCGACGTTCGGGCAGTTGTCGGAGGCATTGGGGATGCCGTCGCCGTCTTTGTCGCTGGCGTTTGGTGTTGCGCATGATGAATCGTTGGCGGCGCACAGCGGATAGGGGTCGCAGATGTCGCCGATCGTGTCGCCGTCCGCGTCAGGCTGTTTGAGGTCGGTATCCTGCGGGCGGATCGGGTTGAACATATCTGGGCATGAATCCTTGTCGTTGGGGATGCCGTCGCCGTCGATATCGTTGGGATCGGAGTAGTCGCCGTCATAGAGCGTCGTGTGCTGGTCTGTCGTGTCTGCCGGGCGCGTGCGCATGGGTGTGCATGTCGGCTCGCTGTCAGGCGTGCCGCAGAAGAAGAGCTTGTATTTGGCGCGCGAACTGGTCTGCGCATAGGTGTACTGTGCACCAGTGAGTTTGGTGCAGATCGACTTGGGGGATGAGCAGACGCTGACGGTCTCGCAGCCGGAGGCGGTGATGAGGTTTGCATCACCATAGACGGGGGTTCCACCCATGACGACGAGCAGGACATCCTGTGGATCGGCGTCGATGACCGCGCGGTGAGCGGTGCGCGTGCTGGTTTTTCTGAAGATGGAGATATCTGCGACGAGGCCGGTCTTGAGCCTGCCGAGGACATCGCTGATATTGAAGGCAGCTGCGGCGTTGGCAGTGGCCATTTTCCACAGCGCATAGTCGCTGAAATGTTTGTTGTAGTAGTGGGTGTTGAGGAAATCCGCGCATTTGAGCTCGCGGAGGATGTTGATGGAGCCAGAAGCGGTCCAGTCGGTGCCGAGCGCGATTTTTACGCCGAAATTGTCGTAGACGGGTACCTGGGCGGTGTCGCCATAGAGGGAGATGTTCGTGCGAGGGCTCCAGATGAGCTTGCTCTCGCGTTCGCCCATGAGCGCGATGACTTCGGGCGTGGCAGCGATGCCGTGAATGATCGAGAGCGAATTGTTGAAGATATCCTTGGCGCCTGAGCCTTCGCCGCTGAGGCAGCGGAGCTCGTTGAGCGCGGCCTGGTTGACGCCTTCGCCGATATGTGGGCCGAAATAGCTCGATTTGACGTTGTATTTGTAATTGGTGCAGCCGGAAGCGTACTGTGCGCCGCCGCTGTCGCCGAGCGGGAATGTCTGATAGGTCGTATATTTGGCGTTGATTGCCTGCATGTCTTCGGATCTGTCGATATTTCTGAGGAGGCCAGCCGCTTTTCCTGACCCGAAGAGCGCGGTCGTGCCGGCCATGAGCTGGCGGAGTTCGCCGACATCCTCATAGCCGTTTGTCGATTTGGCGTTGTGGTTCGTGTGTCCGTTCTGATTTTTGCGCCAGTCGTGGCGGTGGTCAAAGCGTTCCTGTCCCCAGGAGTCCGGTCCTTGGTTCGTATAAGTGATGTGGTCGTGCGCATTGATGAGGCCCGGGCTGATGACGCCGTTCGGGCAGGTGATGACCGTCGCGCCGCTCATGTTGGGGTCGCAACCGACATAGGTGATTTTGCCATTTTCGATGACGACGCTGCCGCCTGCGTATGTCTTGTCATCTGCAAGCACGTCGCCGCGAAGGACAAGTTTTGAGCCGCTTCCAGTGCGTTCGCATGTCGAGGAGCCGCCAATTGTCAGGGCGCCGCAGGAGATGACTTCGGGCGTGTCATCCTCTGGGGTGACGACGGGCAGGGGGACGCATGTGCCGTTTTTGCAGTATTGTGTGTTGGTATCGCAGGCCGGGACGCATTCCGTCGGCGGCGTGATCACGGTCTGGCATTCACCATCCTTGCAGACTTCATTGGCACCGCAGTCGCTGTCCTTGGTGCATTCGGGAACTGCGGGATTGTCGACGCACACATAATTGATGCACTGCTGATTTGCAGCGCAGTCTTCGGCATCGAGGCATTCGAGCGTATCGATGCATTTTCCGTCTGCGCAGAGTTCGCCAGGTGCGCAATCATAGTCATTGACGCATTCTGTAGTTGGTTTGTCGATGCATGCGCCGTTTTTGCAGATTTCGTTTGCAGAGCAGTCGCTGTCTTTGGCGCATTCTGGTGTGCTCGGGTTGCCGATGCATGCGTAATTGACGCAGTGCTGGCCGGTGGCGCAGTCACTGTCCTCAAGGCATTCGAGCGTGTCGATGCATTTTCCGTCCGCGCAGATTGCGTCTCCGGCGCAATCGTAGTCATTGACGCATTCCGGGGTGGCCGGGTTGCCGACGCATGCGTAATTGACGCAGTGCTGGCCAGCGGCGCAGTCACTGTCTTCGAAGCATTCGAGCGTGTCGATGCATTTTCCGTCCGCGCAGATTGCATCGCCTGAACAGTCGGAATCATTGACGCATTCCGGGGTGACTGGCCTGTCGATGCAAGAGCCGTTCTGGCAGATTTCATCGGGATTGCAGTCCGTGTCTTGGATGCATTCCGGGGTGACTGGCCTGTCGATGCAAGAGCCGTTCTGGCAGATTTCATCGGGATTGCAGTCCGTGTCTTGGATGCATTCCGGTGTGACGGGTCTGTCGATGCAAGAGCCGTTCTGGCAGATTTCCTCGGGGTTGCAGTCCGTGTCTTGTGTGCATTCCGGTGTGACGGGTCTGTTGATGCAAGAGCCGTTCTGGCAGATTTCCTCGGGATTGCAGTCCGTGTCTTGTGTGCATTCAGGCGTGGCGCCTGTCGGCTGGCATGTGCCGTTTGAGCAGTAGGTGTTGTTTGGGCAGGCCGTGTATGAGACGGTATTGCCGAGGCAGTTTACGGAGAAACCGTTTTCGCAGTATGGGTATGTTTTGGTCGGATCGCACTGTGTGGGATCGGCCTGCGTGATGCAGGTGCCTGTGAGCGAATCGCAGCCGTTCAGGCATGGCACGAGGGAGAGCATGTTGCCGATGCATTGCAAGGATTGCGTTGGGGTAGCGCAAGTGGCTGGCGTGGTTGTCGGATTGCATGAAGTGGTGTCATCCTCGCTGTTTGTCGCGCAGCCGCCCAGGAGAGCGATCAGTGAAAGGATGGCAAAGTTACGTCTTTGGGACTGCATGGGAATCTCCAGTAAAATAAAAAATGAAATGCCCGCCCCGTATTTTATGAAATACGGGGGCGCGAACTTAATGATTTTTATATGTTTCGTCAATATATGAATATTATATCTTTGTAGGCATGTAATTGAGAATGAAATATGGCTAAAAATAAGGTGATGCTTTTGTTGGTATGAATGGGGGATAATTGAAGTGAGCGCGTGTAGGTAATATAGAGGTGATGTGGTTAAGGAAAGTCTGATTAACTGGCTCCTAAGGAAGGTCTGAACAATTGCTGGCTTTTGGACAATCGTATTTCTGGAACATAAGTTTTGTGCGGGCGAGACGCCCGCATCCCCAGGAGT
>JAFUEE010000030.1 GCA_017464085.1 Pseudomonadota bacterium | reverse complement strand
CGGCCCTCAAAATATGATTTCAGCGTCGATACAAGCAGCGATTTGCCAAAACGCCTCGGACGCGAAAGAAAGTAATATTTGCCCGTTTTCACCATCCGATAAATCAATTCGGTCTTATCAACATAAATCGCATTGCGATTCCGGATGTCTTCAAATGTCTGAATCCCAATTGGGAAAAAACGCTCCTGCATATCAACCTCCGTCCGCATTCACAAGGGAAACTTGCCCCTTGCTTATCCTCATTCACCATAACTCCCCCATAAAACAATAGCGAGTTCTTTTTGCGGACAGGTCGTCCTAGAAGGACACATCGACCATTGCGTGCGCGACGGCATCATACACGGCGATGCCGAAGAGACCATCCGCAACTTCACAAAAGCCGTCGAACGATTCGCGAACATGTCTTAAATCGCTCGCTTTGAGCCGCTGGCTCTACAGCTCGCTGCGCCGCTATCGCAATGCGATACGCGGCGCCTTGCATATCACATCATCTGACGAGCTCCGCTGTGTCCATCCCCATCGATACAGTAACAATTCACTTGACCGCACGGTCATTGACTGATAAGTCATCCAGTCAATGACTGGCCAGTCATTATCTGGGCGCTTTTAAAGAGGTAAGTGATGGGAAAGAGACAGATTGCAGCTCAAGAAACGCGTCAAAAACTTGTGGATGCAGCCAAAAAGCTGATCCTCGAGGTCGGCTTCGATAACTTCAGTGTCAGCGATATTACCGAAAAAGCCGGCGTTGCCAAGGGCAGCTTCTACACTTATTTCGGACACAAAGAGGATATCATCGACGAAGTGACTCACCAAAATCTCTATCCGTTGCGCGATAAAAGCCTGTCAATCGACGGATGTGTCGTCGCCAAACTGTCTCATTACTTAACAGAAGCGATGTCACAGATTGTGGAATACGGCCTGGTGTCTGCCCAGAACTGGCTTCGCCTCGGCATGGAACCGGGCAATGTCTGCGTGCTCAATAAAATGCAGCTGGACATGAGCGTCATAGAAGAGATTCTGCTATCTGGAATAAACTCGGGAGAACTGTCAGGTGATATCCCCGTCATGTCCGTACGCCACTGCATCATGGCTGAATTTTATGGAATCGTCGTGACCTGGTGCATCTCAAACGGCGCCATAAACGCGATGGACCTCATTCAATACTATTGCAATCAACATCTTAACAAATTGTTTTCTGAATATCAGAAAACCGAAGCCAAACAGCAAAGGAGAGCTTAATGAAAAACCGTGTATGTGACATTCTGAATATCAAATATCCCGTCATTCAAGGCCCCATGGCATGGATCACCTCATCCGAGCTCGTCGCCGCAGTCTCGAATGCTGGCGGCCTCGGCGTTCTGGGAACAAGCGCCGATTTTACAGAAATGATCAAAGGCATTTCTGAAAACGTAGAAGAGATGCGCAAAACGATCCGAAAAACTCGCGCGCTGACAGACAAGCCGTTCGGCATCAATGTCTTTCCGAGCGCAGGCGATCCCTATGGCTTCAGCAAGGCCATGATCGAGCTCGCGAAAGAAGAGGGCGTCAACATCCTCGTCGTTGCCGGCAATGTCTCCCCGGAGGAAATCAAGCAGTGGAAACATGACGGCTTCACCGTCATCATGCGTGAAGCTAACCCGACTGTGCGCGGCGCACAGCTTGCGGAAGCTGCGGGCGCGGATATCATCGTCGCCACGGGCTGCGACGAGGGCGGCTGCATGCCTTCGCTTTCCACTGGCACGACTGCAATCACCGCGCTTCTTGCTGATGCCGTCAAAATCCCCGTCCTCGCGGCCGGCGGCATCGTCAACGCAAAACTCGCTCAAGCCGCTCAAATCGTCGGCGCAGAAGGCGTATTTGTCGGCACACGGTTTACCATGTCTAAAGAATGCCGCGCCTCCGAAACGACAAAACAGGATATCCTGAACACGCATCCCGACGATTATATCGTGTTCACGCAGGCTGGCGGCGATTCCAAATGGCGCACCACCCCGCACAAACACGGCAAAGAAGGCCTCGCGGCAAACAAACGAGGCGATCTCAATCCCCCATGCGGCAGCTTCTATTACGGCATGCTCAAAGGCGATATGGATGCAGGCGTCAATACCATCAGCAATACTGCAAGCCTGATCAAAAGCATCGATTCATGCGAAGATATCGTCAAAGAATTGGGCAATGTATTTGAGAATCCTACAGAAAAATCTTTTTTAAATCTTGCACAAAAGAGATATGCTGAGAGATTCTTCGCGCCAACCCCAATTGAGCAGGAAAAACTAGACAAAATCATTGAAGCTGGTCGGCTTGCACCGACCGCTCGTAACTGCCAGCCGCAACACTTCTATATCATCCGCAGCCAGGAAGGTTTGGCCAAATTAAAAACTGTGACGCGCTATCACTACAACGCGCCAGCAATGATCCTCGTATGCTATGACACCCAAAAAGTCTGGAAAACAGATATCGACAGCAATTTCCCGAACTACAACTCTGGCGAACAGGACGGCAGCATTGCTGCGACCTCAATGATGTTTGAGGCAGAGGAACTCGGCGTACATACAATATGGGTCAGGGATTTTGATTCCAAGACGGTCATCGATACCTTCGGGCTTCCCGCGTATATGATGCCTGTCATGCTGCTCGGGCTCGGCTATCCAAATGAACGCGCAAAACCGAGTCAATGGCACTTCCAGAGAGAGACTGCCGATAAATTTGTGACAGAACTCTAATCCTTTATTATCATTATAACAAAGAGTCAAACCATGCCATACTTAACCATGCAAGATGGAACCAAGATTTATTACGAAGACCAGGGATCCGGAGAGGTTTTGCTGTTTGTTCATGGGCTTCAATCGTCTCACCTGAAGATCATGCCTTTTATCAATGAATTCAAAAGCCAGTATCGATGTATCTGTTACGATCATCGCGGCCACGAAGCATCGGATAAGGCTCAAAAACATCTCAATGTCCGGACGCTCGGTCAGGATCTGAACACGATCATTGAATACCTCGGCCTGAAGGATATCACTGCCATCGGTCATTCCATGGGAGCCGCAACAATATTCAGCTATGTCAATCAGTATGGATGCGACAAATTAAAAAGAATTGTATCCGTTGATATGACGCCATATATGCGAAATACCGTATGGCAGGGCGGCATTGGACAAGGAAAATGGACGGATGAAGATTTCATGAAGGACTTGGACATGATATTCGACGATATCGGTTGTGCAAACTGGCGAATATCAAAAGAACTCATGTCCCCAGCACTTGCCAATACACCAGATGCATACGTCGGAGCGATGCAGACTGTGTTTGGCATGGGATGCAATCCATTGACAATGGCCGCTTTTTGGTATTCATTATATAGGACTGATCAGCGTCCGGTCATGGATAAGATTACTGTTCCATTTTTATATATTATGCCAGAATTTCCTTTGTATTCCATGGTCACAGCTGACTTTATCAAAGACCATGTCAAAGGTGGTTTCGAACTCGCTAACGACTTCCCAGGAACGACACATACCATTCTGATGGAAGCACCGCATGAAGTGGCAGAACGCGTAAAAGCATTTATTGCCAAACACTGAAATCATCTGATCAGATTTTCTGACTGCCCCTTTATCACAAAGGGGCAATACATGCGATATGTTTCACCCTCCGGTCTGTCTCAGTTTGTATTTTTCAAAAAAACTATAAATTCCAGATCAATTTGTATTGAGCCGATATAGCCGTTGCATACGTTGTTCAGATAAATATGTATCAATCTCAGAAATGAACTGCCAGCCATATTTTTCATACAGAGCCGTATGCGTCGTATATAAATAACACTCACGAAACGATGTATATCGCCTGAGCATGGCGCCGACACTTTTTAGCATCGCGCCCCCATAACCGCATTTTCTATGTGCCGTATCGACATAGACATTGGCAAGCCATGGATAGAGGTCTGGACGGACAAAGAGATCGCTCCATTGCAACTGATACATGCCGACGAGGCGATCCCCATCAAAACATCCGAAAGTCATTGGCAAACGCTGCGTCTGCATGCCATATCTGAGATACGTTTTTACTGCCTCCAGACTGTAGTTTTCAGCTTGTCCCCACCAGTTGTACAGCCACCCAGACATCATGTCGAGCGTCGCCTCATCGATATCTTCGAGCAATTGTATTTCCATATCGAACCACTTGCATATTCAGGATATGATGCATGACACGCGCGGCGTATGCAAAGCATAGACGCGCCAAAACAAGGGGCTTGCCCCCTTGCGCGCCGTATTGCCTCCGGCAATAGGCGCGCCCCAATACGAGCCGTATGCGACAGCATAGGAACGCACAAACAATATATATTATATATGATGTTTGTCACCCCATTCGCATAACGCATCCAAAATTGGAATGAGCGACTGACCTGTTTCGGTCAGGCTATACTCGACTTTTGGCGGTATCTGAGGATATTCTTCCCGGTGGACAAGACCGTCCGCTTCGAGCTCTTTCAACGCTGAACTCAGCGTCTTGTAAGTAATGGTGCCGATGTACTTCTTCATTTCATTGAAGCGGACAACACCGAACTCCATCAAGGTATAGAGAATCGTCATCTTATACTTTCCGCTGATGAGCGAAAGCGTATAGTTGAACCCCGTGCAGGCAAGGCTTTCTTCGCTGATATGTCGTTCTTTTGTCGTCATTGTCTGAACCATACTTTCCCTCCTGTAAGTATATATCTTGAACGCAAGTATCGCACTGAATTGTGCGTACTTGTTGGTGCTAATCATATTCGCTATAAGAGATTTTTGTAAAGACCGTTGACAGGCAATGGTCGCCAACAAAAGAAAGGAGAAAGAGATGAGAGCACCCTTAAAAGAGTATGAAGCAGTTCAGGAAGCCGCGATGAAATTTGTGAAAAGTGTCGCTGAGGGAAACAGCAAATATGCGCGCGAACTGTTTATCGATGAAGCAGTACTATTTGGTTTTCTGGACAACAAGCTCGAGCATGGCTCGATCGAGCAGTTCTATCACAACGTCGATACTGTGCCTGGCGGTGATCATTTCAAGGCTCGCGTCGATGTCATTGCGCTTGAAGAGACACTCGCGGTCGTGCGCGTGCTCGAAGAAGGCTGGGGCAACCGCATCGATTTCACAGATTATCTGCTGCTCCTCAAGATGAACGGCGAATGGAAATGCGTGGCAAAAGCATATAATCAGAATTCCAATACAATACAGGCATAACAGGAGAATTTATTGAAAATAATCATTTTGCCTAAGGCATCCAAACTCACATCCCCAAACCCTGTCGCGCTTAATTGACACAATGTCAAATACATCTTGACAGCCCTCCGGGGATAGATGTTACAAACCTCTCAGGATGATGCAATGCAGCAAAATCCTGAGACTGAGGGATGTATGAAAAAAAATATTATCGCGCTTATAGCATTTCTGGGCATAGCCATGCTCTTTGCTTTCACATCGTGTGCGGCGCGCACGCCGACAGACACGAAGCCGGAAGAGGCTGTCAAAGGGGAGAGCAAAGTGCTGGTCGCCTATATGACCTGGTCCGGACATCTCCGAACGCTCTCGGAATGGGTAGCCGACGAAACCGGCGGGGAATTGTTCAGAATATTGGTCAAAGATGAATATCCGACGGAGTATGCAGATACGACAGATCGCGCCAAAACTGAGCTCAATCAGGGCATTCGCCCTGAACTGTCCACGCATATTTCAGCCGAAGCCATGAAGCATTACGACACCATTTATCTCGGGTTTCCCGTGTGGTGGTACGATGTGCCGATGGCCGTGTGGACTTTCGCAGAGGAATATGATTTCAGCGGCAAAACGATCGTGCCGTTCTTTTCGCATGAGGGCTCGTCCGATGGGGCGAACAGCATGAACACAGTCAAGAAGCTCTTCCCGAATTCAAAAGTGCTCGACAATCCGCTTTCGATTCGCGGGAGCAAAGCAGCCAGTTCAGAACAGGAAGTGCGCAATTGGGTCAAATCCAACGGCCACAGCAAACAATAACAGACAGGAGGATATATGAAAAAATCACTTGGACCGCTCCCCGCACTTTTTCCGATGCCAGTCCTGATGATTGCAGCCTATGACGAGACCGGCAAAATCAACGTGATGAATGCCGCCTGGGGCACCATCTGCGATATGGATAAAATCGCGCTGATCATCGACGACGATCACAAGACGACCCAGAACATCCGCAAGGTCAAAGCCTTTACCGTAAGCCTCGCGGATCAGGCCCACATGGCTGAAGCCGACTTTTTTGGAATCGCGAGCGGCAACAAGATCAACGACAAATTCGAGCGCACAGGCCTGCATGCGACCAAAAGCGCGTGTGTCAATGCGCCTGTGATTGATGAGTTTCCGATCGCCATGGAATGCGAGCTCTCCGAGATTGTCCAGACCGACAACCTGTTCGCTGTCATCGGCAAAATCATCAACGTCAGCGCCGACGAGCGCGTGCTTGACGACAATGGCAAAGTCAATCCGAGCAAGCTGAACGCTCTGATCTTCGATCAGTTCCAGCACGGCTATTATGTTGCTGGCGATAAAGTCGGACAGGCCTGGAACGCAGGCGGCGAACTGATGAAAAAAGGCTCAAAATAATTGGCTCTGTTCCACCTGCGCGGATATGAAATGTGGAGGCTTATAAATCACTCGCGACTGAAGGTGTGCCACCTGGTGCCATATCCGCAGTTTTGAACGCAGCCAAATCATTTCCAGGCGCTGACGAGGAATAAGCTTCCTCGCGCATCGCATATAGAGAAATGCCCGGAATAAACCGGGCAGATAACTCACCTGACAATCTGAAGCACAATCGCAGTCACCGCCAATATCAAGACGATGACGATCAGAATCTTGACAATCATGCGCTCGCGAGCGTCTTTCCTCACCTGATTCAGGTGAGCGACGAGCGCGCCGTCGATCAGAGGCATCGTCTCAAAGTTATCAAATTCTTCCTGAGTCGTCGGATATTGCCCCGGCGGTGCAGGAAACATCCCTGAGGTCGAGGGATACTGCTGGCTTTGAGGCGCAGGATATCCCACTGAGGACGGGGGATAGGCCTGCGGCTGCTGCATCTGGAACTGACCGGTCGAGGACGGATACATTTGTCCCGCCTGGCCGGGATACCCTCCAGAGGATGCATACGGCTGCTGCATCTGGAACTGACCGGTCGAGGACGGATAATTCGGCTGCGGCTGCTGCATCTGGAACTGACCGGTCGAGGACGGATAATTCGGCTGCGGCTGCTGCATCTGGAACTGACCGGTCGAGGACGGATAAAGCCCCGAAGCAAGTCTGTTCTGGGCTGGAGCCTGAACATTGCCGGGATCGAGCGTCAGGGAAAGCGAACGCCCCATGCGGCTCGAAGGCATCTCCACAGCAAGCCGCAGAGACGGAGACTCTCCAGACTCAAGGACGGCGTTGATGCTTGAAGAGATGGAGGGAATCGCATCGGAGTGAGACCGGCTGATTTCGGAGAGCTGCTGCATGCTCATCCGGAGCGACTGATTTGGATCAGACTGCCCGGCGGCGGCCCATTCCGGGAGCTTGTGCAATGCCTGATGCGCCTCTTGAGCATTTCGATAGCGGTCTTCCGGAGACTTTTCGAGACATTTCAGAATGAACGCGATCATATCCGCGCTCAGCTCGACTTCCGGACGAGTAATCAGCGGCGGCACGGCAGCATTCACATGCTGCATCATGACATTGTAGGGGCGGTTTCCAGGAAATGGCGGCTTTCCAGCCGCAAGTTCATAGAGCACGCAACCGAGCGAATAGATATCCGAGGCCTCCGTGACATCAGAAGCCGTCGCCTGTTCGGGCGACATATACCAGGGCGTGCCGAGCGCCTGACCAGACATGGTCAGTTTTGCGCGGTCTGTAAGCGTCGCAAGGCCGAAATCCAGGACTTTCACAAAATGCGGATCGCCATCCTGCTCTGTGATCATGATGTTGTCGGGCTTGAGGTCGCGGTGTATGACGTGCATCGCATGCGCCTCGGAGAGCGCATTCAGAACCTGGTCGGCAACATGGAAGATGAACTGCCCTGAAAGGACCTGGGGCGATATATTCGAAAGCTCAACCCCCTTGACATATTCCATGACGATATAGGCGATATCGCCATTCTCAATGCCGGAGCTGATGAGCTGCACGACATTGGGGTGCATGACTCGGGCGACAGACCTAGCTTCGCGTTCAAAACGCGCGACAATCTGCTCGTCAGTGACATGAAGATGCGAGAGCACTTTGATTGCCACGACGCGATCAAACTGAATCTGCTTGCCTTCATAGACCGTACCCATTCCGCCCTGGCCTAATTTGCGCAGAGCGACGAAACTGCCGCCCAACGGGCGGCCAAGCACCGCACTTCCATTCACCAGCTCATCGGGGGAAACACCAAAAAAGCCGTCATTTGAGCAACGGCTCCCCACCTGAGGCAGTTCACATCGGCATTTCGGGCAAATTGCTGTCACAAAGTTCTCCGCAATAAAGACAAGATTCATCGGTCAAAAGACCAAACCGATTATGATAGCAACAATAGGTTCTGCTTGCAATCATTACATTCAGTCCAAATGTACGTCGTCCGCGTATGCCAACGGCATAGCGGACGGCCTGTCGCGTACCGGCCAGCGGACGGAAGCGACAGAAAAGCCGCGCATCGGCCATGCGCCGAAAGCGGCTTTCCCCGACATTCAATGCGCCTCGTCATCAATCAGGTCAACAATATATCTCGCCATGCCGACATCCTCGCGCTGCGTCGAAAACACGACTTCCGGAAGCGCGGCGCGGTTCACCATGCGCTTGAAATCCGGTGCCACAAGCGCCGTCACGCGCGCCGGAGCCTGCGGCGGCACGATAATCTGAACATAGCCAGAGACGGCCGGCGCCCCCATCAGGCTGCGAGCCCCCGCGCCAAGCGCTGGCGCGGCAATCGTGCGGATCTCTCCGATATGACCGGGATAATACACGTGATTGTGACCGGAAATATAGATGAGATCAGGCGTTTCAGAGAGGATCGACATCAGCCTGCGGGAGCCTGCGATATCCCAGATGTGCGTGAAATGCACCGGCGAAAGCGGAAAATGGCCGAGAACAAGCGTCAGGCGAGTTTTTTCAGGAGAAGCGAGCGTCTCCGCAAGCCAGTCGACCTGCGGATCGTTGTCGCGGACAGGCCGCGTGATATCGAGCGCGATCACGCGCACCCCGCGGATCATCACGCCATAATAGAACGGGAAATGGCTCCCGGGCAGGAGCGGCGCTTTCGGGCGGCGATTCTCGAACGCGCGCGCATAGGCATCGCGCGCATCTTCATGGCCGGCATAAGCGGATGCATCGTGATTGCCGGGCGCAAAGATAAATTCGAGATTATTATCAAAAAAGACATCCCCGATCTCATAATGAAACGCGCGCCACATACTGTCATAGTCGACGCCGTGGCGCTGTCCAGCGATCAGGTCGCCGGGACTCACGACAAAGTCGTACCCTCGCGAGATGATATCGTTCACGGCCGCATGAACCAACGGGGAATAGCCGATCGTGCCATAGCTGCCATTGATATCGGATATGACGGCGATGCGCAGCGTATCTGGCGCGGGCGGGAGGTCTGGCGCGGACGGATATCGCTGAATCTCAGGCGCCGGTGCAGGCGCAGACGTGTTCTCCTGCGTCTCTGGAGAGGGCGGTGTCTCTTTTTCCGGCGAACCGCATGAGACGAATATCCAAATGACCGCCAGAAAAAAAGGTGCCTTCGCTCTCATCCGTGTCCCTGCCGCTATTCCGCTTCGCGGAGTTTTGCCAGCCTGTTGCGGTATATCCGCGCCGTGTCAGGCTTGTCCTTTGCCTCATAATAAACGATCATGCCACGAAGGATCTCGGGCGTAGCGCCGATCAGGTCCATGGCGCGCCCGAGATGCGTGCGCGCCATGGAGTGCGCATTTTCGGGCTGATAAAGCCTTGCCGCAGCGAGGTGAAGCGCAGCGAGCAGCTCAGGAGAGCGCCGTCCTGTCTCCGCGCGCGCAATGACTTCTTCAAACATGCGCGTGCCGTCGTATCGGCGCTGCCGTGCCGCATACATTTGTTCCAGCTCACGCACCGTATCGGCATGCGAAGTCGAGACATCGTCGAGGATTGCCTGCGCATAGGCCTGCGCTGCCGCCTTGACCTGGCCTTCGCGTGCGTGCACGCGCGCTTTCGCGAGTGAATAGCCAGGAAAACTCATATTCCCGGCAGAGGCTTTTGACCATTCCGCGCTCGATCCACGAGGCTGCCCGTCCTCATCGAGATGTGTCATGACCCAAGCTGAAATGGGAAGACTGCCACCCCGTGATGCCAGACGCGACAGATATATTTTAGCGCGCCCATCGCCAAGCCGCCAGAAAATTTCGCATCGCGCCGCTTCGAGCACCGGATCTCGGAACGTGACAAAGGGCAGCACCGATGCCGCAATATTGAGCGGCAGCCCAGCACGGGCGCGATAGAGGTTGGAAAGCACGAGCAATGGCGCGGAATTCCGACCAGACATCATCGCAAGCTCAAGGCTGCGCGCAGCCTCAAGCCCCTCCCCCTGATGCGACCTGATCTCGGCCTGAAGCAGCAGAGGCTCCCAGTATTCGGGATGCGCGTTCTGAAGCTCGCGTATCCTGGAGAGCGCATCCGAAAAGCGCCCGGCCTGCGCATCAGCGTATGCGGCATCCATCGGATGCCCGGCGGACACAGCCGCCGGCGCACCATATACGAGCAGGCGCCCTGCATGTCCTGAGGGGCGGCTCAGCTTGCCGCCCACGAGCGCGCCGTCGAGCACGCGCGAGGCCGAGAGATAGTCGATATCTGCCGGAATGCTCGCTTCGAGCGCATGGAGACTGCCCCAGTCGCCGGATGCCATGCCGGCAGACAGAATCTCATTGAGCAGCCGCGTGCGCAGCGGATGCCCATCGGGAAGCCCGAACGCGCGGTAGTAGGCCACAGCCGAAAGCGGACGCTGGCGATAGAGCTCCGCCTCAATGACCGCTTCAAGCCGGAGCGCATCCACATCCGCAAGCGGCCGCGAAGACTCGAGCGCGGAAACCGTCGCTTCATCCAGGCGCAGTTTCTGATCGATCTGACGGAACACTTCGCCGATTGCGCAATACGTCGCATAAGGCTCCGCAAGTCGCGCATGACCGCCTAAAGATTTATGGGCGCCCATGTTCTGCTGATGAAACAGGATGTTCTGAATACAGCGCACAAGCGCGGGCGCATCCTCGACGCGATCCGCCTGATAAAGAAAGCGCTGACGCAGATCAGAAACGCCCGAAAGCGCAAATTCCCCCAGGCGCATCAAGGCAAACGGCGCCAGAGGGGTGCGCATCAGCTGCTCATACCGTATCGCCGCCGTCCGAACATCGTTCTGCACCTCATCAAACTGCGCCTCGCTCCACACCTTGAAATACGGGTGCTCGCGCCAGATTTCCGCAGGCACGCGCTCATAGTGAAGCCTTGCGCGCTCGATATGCCCGCGCGCAATCTCCTGCGTGATATAGGCGGCATGCGCCGCGCTGTATTCTGCACGAAAACCGGCCTCATCCGGGTTGAGCAAAGCGGCCTGATCGCCCGCAAAATAAAGATTGTGCATGACCCCTAGGAACTGCCTGTACCCGCTGAGCCAGCCTTCGTCCACAAAAGGCCCGGAAGAGTCAGGAAGCGCTTCAAGCGGATTTCCCGTGCCGCGTTCCGCCGCGACGATATAGGATGCGGAGACCCCCTCAAGCGCGCGGTTCTCCAGCGCCGGCTCGGCAGTCCTGTACGTGATGAACCCGAGCACGCAGAGCATGCAGACAAACACACAGGTCAGCACGAGCTGCGGTGTCACATGGAACTGCAGAGCCTGCCTTGCCGCATAGGGCTCGACGCTCGGCGTGTCGCTCAGCGCATGGCCGACTTCCGCGACTGCCTCCATCACATCCTGACCCGAACGCCCGCGAACGGCCGCAAGCGACGGCTGCGTCTCACGAAAATGCGCAAGCTCCTCCTGATAGGACGTGAACTTTGTCAGCGTCGCATCAAACATCGTAGATGCAGGCGTCGCCTGAATGCAGTTGTCAAAATCGAGGATCACGCGATCCACACCCGCGTCCTCATAATCGCTCGCGACCTGCTCCGCAGGCTGATGCGTCCGTATCCTGTCAAAACGGCGAATGCCATCCGCCGCACAGACATCAGAATTGCGCGACACGAACTCCCGTTTCTCATAAGCCATCGTGCGGTCGCGCAGACATCCCGTCTGCGCCGATGCTATCCAGGAATCCGCTGCATGCGACACCTCTGCTTCAACAGCGCCGTCCGTATCCTGACCGAACTGACGCTCGATGCCTTTCGACGCGCCACGCCAAGGGTCACGGGAAACCGGACGATAACACGACGAACTCCCCACGGCCTGAGAAAATTCACGCTCATACGAGGCATCCCCCACAGCATTCATCTGACGGATGCAATAGTCGCTGAAACTCTGTTCGAGCGCCAGCGCGAGCGTTTCCTTGTGATGCGCGTTGAGCGCCTGCGTCAGCTTGTAGCCGAACGACGGATACCGCGTCTCCAGGCGGTGTATCTCCTCCTCAAAACCAGGAATAAGAATTTCCGCCAGAAAATCCGTACTCTCAGGCTGCGTCTCCATATACTGGGGATTATTGCCGAGCGCGTTCAGAATCGTCACAATCGCGCGCACAGGATCCCCCTGTGACGCACTGCGCTTCGCAATATTCAGATATACAGCGCCCTTGTCTGCCATCGCCCGTCCATGCGCAAATCACACATTCCCTTCCTGGAATACTGGCGTCATAAAACGCCCGATACGCATATACCACAGCAAAGCCAGCAACCAAAATAATGAATGTTTCCGCGAATGCAGACATCATTGCGCGGAAACGCCGGCCTTATTCCATGTGATTAGCGATTTTTTTCGATTTTTCGATCCAGTCACGGACGACAGTCAGGTCCGGCTGCACACCGGTGATCGAATGCTCGCGGTTCACGCGCTGAAGCACCTCCAGAAGCTCTTCTGCTTTCGCTTCGTTCAGGGCCTTCAGGCTCGTCACGCCAGAAAGCTGGAGCAGCGCCGCCGCTTTCGGACCGACGCCGACAATCTGCATCAGCTCGAGCTTGCGGCCCAGCTTCTCCACTTCAGGCATCGGCATCCCGTATTTCTTCGAAAATTCCTCGCGGCCAGCCTTCGTCACCAACAGCGAGAACAAATCCTCCGTGTTCTCGACCTTCGCGGCCACGAGCTTGTCCACCACATCCGAAGACACGATATCGATGTCCAAAAGATCGTAATGGCTCGCATAAGCCATCGGCGCCGCGACAAACAAAAATACAAGGCTTAAGGCTATTTTAAGTTTCATGTCACATTCTCCCTGATAACGGCTCCATCGAAACCGGAAATCCCTATGACAATTAAATTCCTTCGCGTCAAGCATGTTTCACTGCGAGCGGCTTCCACGTTCGAAGCCGCCTCAGCATCACGGCTTCAGGCCATAAGCATGATTCAAGCCAACGAACAATTATAATGCGCTGGCTTTCCCCAAAGCACGCCACAAGCATTCCCCCAAAGTTTTCCCAAAGCCTTTGTTCCGCCAGCATGGATAGGAAAATGAGGATTCAGATCCAAACAGATTGCATACCTATCGCCCTGAATGGGCGATTGAACTTAGTCCGGGGCCTGCCCGAAGGGCGCCCCCCCGGGATAAAAGATGCCCCCCGGGGAGAAAGACGTCCCCGAGGTATATTTTTTTGTCGAAACCGACACAGAATGCGTTAGAAAAGGCGGTTTTCGCGGTCTCACACGCCGCCATTTCTATTTATAAGGAGTCAGCATGCTACTTTCACAAAAGCTCAAAGTCGTGTTTGATTACGCCATGATCACCATCGGCAGCCTGATTTCTGCCCTTGGCCTGGGCGTATTTCTGGTCGAAGCCCACGTCGTTCCGGGCGGCGTCACAGGCATATCCATGGCGATCAATTTCGTCTGGGACGGCCTGTCCGTCGGCATGCTCATCCTCCTCCTCAATATCCCCCTGTTTTTCTGGGGCATCGCCGAACTCGGCGGCACCTTTGGCACGCGCACGGCTTATGGCTTCGTCTCGAACGCGCTCTTCATCGACCTGTTCCGCGGGGAGCTCTTCCGGGGCGAACTCTTCGGCGAACTCCAGATCTTTCACGGATGGGACCTCCAGAATTCCGCGCCGATCCAGTACATGCTCAAAAATGATTTCTTTTTCTTCATGGCCATCGGCACGTTCCTCGTCGGCTTCGGACTAGGCATCATCTTCAAATTCAAGGGCACGACCGCCGGCACTGAAATCGTCTGCGCCATCCTCAAGAAGCGTTTTGGCATCAAACCCGGCGTCTCCATGCTCGCCGTTGACCTCGTCGTGATCTCCCTCGCGACCGTCGTCCTCTATTTCGAGCCCAAAGGGGAAATCCCAGTCCTCGTCCTCGCGTTCTACGCTGTCGCCTCGCTCTACTTCCAGAGCATGATTCTCGACCGCGTCGTGTACGGCTTCGACTATGCCAAGAATATGATGATCTTCAGCAACAAGAACAAAGAGATCTCAAGCTATATCATGGAAAAACTCGATCGCGGCGTGACTGCGTTCTATGCGCGCGGGCTCTATACCGACAAAGACCGCGAAGTCCTCATGACGATCGTCAGCCCCAGCGATGCGCGCGCGCTCGCGCCATTCATCCGCGAACTCGACCCCAACGCGTTCATCACGCTCTCCGATGTCCACGAAGTCCTGGGGGAAGGCTTCAGAAGCCGCGAAGAAGTTGACATCAAGTTCATCAAGAATGTCGAAAAACGCGAAGCAGAAGCGCGTGCCGCCGAAGCTGCCAAAGAAGCCATCCGCGCTGAAATCGCCGCCGGAGAAGCCAATAATGTCGCCCGTGAAGCCCGCGCGATCGCAAACCAGTCACCCTCCGCTTCCGCCGATTGCCACGCAAAAGTCGCCGAACGCCATGCCGAAGAAGCCCGAACCGCCGCAGACAAAGCGCGCGAACACGCCATCGCCCTGGAAACTGCCGCCTCGAGCATCGAGCCTTGCATTCCCGACAATGCCGACCAAGATTCCAAATAACCCCGTGCGCGCGGCTTTCGCATCCGCGATGCGCCGCGCGCGCCGGCCTATGCCTGACGGCATACGGCCTTCGCGATTTCCAGACGCGGCTATCGGCCTTCGCCGATACGCCGCTTTTTTTTTGCGCCCGACCGCCCGCTGACAAGCCACACAGCCCCAAATGCGCTTGCAACGCGCAGAACAATGCTAAAAAATCCTGTTTCCGCGTTTATTTTCGTTTTACAGATGTTATAATCGGGGGTTGTGTCGATTACGGCTCAAAAACTAACCTCTGTGGAGTGTACCATGAAAAATAATGTTTTTTTTACGCTTGCCCTTGGCGCTGTTGCCGCGCTTTCACTGACATCCCTGACAAGCTGCGATCTCGACGAGAAGACCGTCAATGATATCGTCGGAATCATGGACGGCGTCATCAAATGTTCGGCAGAAGATGTCTGCACGCAGGCCCAGCAAGGACTCACCAAAGCCATCAACGAAGAAGGCATGCTCTCCGAGCACATCGATACAAATGGTGATTATTCCATGGCACTCACGCTCAATGCCACGGGCATCAACAAGCTGTTCCAGGCTTCGAGCGACTGGACTTACGATGCCGTGGGGCTCGGCATCCCGACACTGCAGGTCGGTGGCTGCCGCAAGCAGACCACTTCCATCATCTCAAGCCTCGGCCTCTCCGCCTACAAAGGCAACATCGACCAGTGCATCGCCGTCGAAATCCCCCTTAAAATCAATAAATTTGGAATCAACCTAAATCTTTCTGCGACCTTTGGCGCGCCAGTCATTGCCAAGCTCGACGAAAATGCCGGCAAAACAGATATCTACCTCGACCTCAGCCAGGCACAGCTCATTGATGCACAGTACGATGGCAGCAACCTGGGCGGCCTCGCTTCCTCGCTCATTACCGAAGGCATTCACCTCGCGCTTGATGACTATCTCAAAGCTGTTCATCTTTTCGAGATTCAGGCATGGGAACTCGGCGACAACGGCATCAAAATGTTCGCCGGCGCGCCGCGCGTCAACGAGGCCATGGGCACGCTCACGTTCGGCATGTACTCCAACATCAAGTTCGCGCAGAGCGGCTCCGTCGAATGGGCCTACGAAGCCTCTTTCCCCTCGGATGCAGAACTCGGCCTCCACATTCATCCCGACCTCATCCGAGGCCTTCTCGCACGCCTCATGTATAGCCATAACATCGAGACAAACGTCGATTTCGGCGCCGCTCCCGATGGTCTCGCGACATCCAAGTTCACCGTCACGATGGCCAACATGGCTGCCGAATACGATCAGGCATGGCTGCTCTCGCATGTCCCCAATTACGCCGATTTCTTCACGTTCGGCTTCCGCATGTGGAGCACCGAAAACGTCTGCGGTTACATGGACCTCCTCGCAGGCCTCCAAATCGTTATCAACGACAACATGTTCAAGATCAAAGCCGGCAATGTCGCCGCAGGCAATGCTGACGGCTGCATGCAGGTCGTCGGCGGCGTGACAAGCCTCATCACCGACACCGACTTCTTCAAACAGCTCATGGACAAAGCAGAACTCACGTTCAACTTCAACGAGATCGAAGTCAAAGACGACAAGGCCGAAGGCGGTCTGCGCAAAGCCAAAATGGGTTCGAACAAGTTCGAATTCAAAACCGACGGCACCGGCATCAGCCTCTTCCTCAATTTCCTCGATATCTGATTTCAAAGCTCACACGGCCTGATCATGGAGCAGCGCCCCCGCGCTGCTCCATTTTTTTGGTGCGCTCGGCGAGCGCACGTTCTAACGGGTGAAAGTCCCGAATCCGCCCGGTAGTGGGAAGGACATAGCCGAACACCAAGGGTGTCCATCGCGAGGTGGAATCTGAAGGAAGGTGTAAGCAAATCTCTGGTCTGACGAACAGAAACCCCATACAAGGCCGAGGACATGGGTAAGGCTGCCAAACAAGTCGAAGCCCGATAGCTACACGGAAATGTCCACGGTAAATGAGGCAGATAGATGGAGAGAAAGAACGTGTGAGTACCCGAGGAGACCTCACGGACGACATAGGACATAGAGCCAGTGTCGGTTGAAACAAGATTTGCCGTGAGGAGTCAGCAGAGGTCATAGTACTGAGCGAGAGCTCAGGAAGGACCGAACCTTTGCTAGGTGAATGGAATTGACAGTTACCAGAGGTGAGATAAAAGAAAGCACAAAACATGGTTGTGTAACCGTGGCTGCCCTCCAAGAATAGGCGCGGAACGCTGAAAGTATGAGGGAGCGCTTATCATCAAAGGATGACCCAAGCCAGACACAACACGTCATATGACGTAACAGCAAAGGAACCGCCGTGTACCGAACGGTACGCACGGTGGTGTGGGAGGACGGCGGGAAACCGCCTCCTACCCGATATCGCTCGCAAGGCGTCACGCATGCTCATCCCAATCATCTATCATGCAGTACTACAGCCTACCGTCTATTGCCTACTGCCTTGTATTTCATATCCACAGACGCTGAATACAGCCTAATAATATTTCAGCTTGCACCACCGAACGCAGATGTGAAATAATATCCTCGTATTCGCGCTTATGCGACCTTTAATATGGGAGGAGGTTTATGCTCATGGAGATTATGGTAGTTATTGGCATCATTGTCGTAATTTTTGTCATCTGGGCATGCACAAGAATTACCATTGTCCCTCAGTCACATCTCTATGTCGTAGAAAAAATGGGGCGTTTTGAACAAGTCTGGGAAGCAGGAATGCATTTTCGGGCGCCGTTCGAGAGCGTGCGCAACAAAGTCCCTAAATTCGAGATGAACTTCGATGCACCGCCTCAGCCGGTCATCACGAAGGATAACGTCACGATTACAGCAGATTCCTTCATGTTCTTCACAATTTTCAATGCGAATCTGTACACCTATGGCGTCGGCGATGTCCGCTCCTCGCTGAACGCGCTCTGCATATCGACGCTTCGCGACATCATCGGCAAGATGGACCTCGAGCAGTGCCTGAGCAGCCGTGACGCAATCAGCAAACAGATGACCTCGGCACTCGACCAGGCCACAGACAAATGGGGCATCAAGGTGACGCGCGTCGAGATCAAGACGTTCACGCCGCCGCGCAACATCATGGAAGCCATGGAACGCCAGATGAAAGCCGACCGCGAAAAACGAGAGCAAATCATCCGCGCGGAAGCCGACAAAGAAGCCGCCATCCTCAATGCGCAGAAAGAAAAAGAAGTCCGCATGCTCAGCGCACAGGCCGCCAGAGATGCCGCAGACCTCCAGGCAGAAGCGACGCGCATCGCCACCGTCAAGAAAGCTGAAGCCGAAAAAGAGGCCGCCATCCTCCGCGCAGACGCCGCCAAAGAAGTCCGCATCCGCGAAGCCGAGGCGCAGGCTGAATCCATCCGCATCGTCCAGCAGGCAACCGCCGAAGGCATCCGCTCTATCAATGCATCAGCCCCAAGCGAAGCCACTCTGCGCCTCAAGGCATACGAAGCTTTCGCCACGGCAGCAAACGGCCAGTCCACGAAAATCATCATCCCCTCCGATATGCAGGGGCTTGTCGGCATGGCCACGGCGCTCAAAGACACCGTCATGTCGTCGAGCAAGGCGCCGCAGATCCATAACGCTGCAAAATAATTCCGGTCTGAGCTGCCAGACATCTCTCTAAAGCCCCGGACAAAAAGCCCGGGGCTTTTATATTTTGCGCGCCATACATCGCCTGCGTTATATTACGCCTGAGACATTCGCAACGCTCTCGCGTGAATGGCGAGGGGCGTTGCGGGGCGGACAGCCCCGCACTGGGGGTAGACGCGTATCGCCCTGGCAGGCGGCGCGCCGCCAGGGCGATAGCGGCGAAGGGGGCTCGCGCCCCCTCACCAAAACATCTTCTTCGGCCGTACAACACACTCGCGGTAATATTTATGGACTGGATATCGGCAAACCTCCCTCTCATCATCTGGATCGTTCTGACAGTCATTTTTGGAATCATTGAAGCCGCTACGGCCGCCGTCGTCAGCATCTGGTTTGTCGCCGGCTGCGTGGTCGCCGGCATCGCCGCCTTGGCCGGCGCCCCCATCTGGCTCCAGATCGTGCTCGCAATCGGCGTCTCCGGCGTCTTCATCGGCTTCGTCCGAAAAATGCTCGTCAACCAAGACAAAAATGGCCCGAAAATACTCGCAGCAACCGAAGCTGAAAGCATCGAAGGAAAAATCGGCACTGTCACGACCGAAATCACCCCGGCTGAACCGGGACAAATTCTCGTCAACGGCATACAATGGACGGCACAGGGCATGAACCCTGACGATTCTTTCCCCGTCAACAGCCGCGTCATCGTCTGCAAACTCGACGGCCTGAGATGCTACGTGGATAAATACGAATCAATCTGAATATTTCAATACAATTGAACGCTTGCATTTAAACAAACATCCCTCATATAAATCTATATGAATCCTCTTTCAGGAGTAATCAGGATGAGCATGATCAAAGCATTTGGAGTTTTGTCTTTTGCGGCGCTCGCTGTATGCGCCTCAGGTTGCGTGTCCACTTATGATGCCGGCGTACAGACCGCCGTGTCACGCCCGACTTACGGCCCGGCTCAGCCCATGAGGCCAAGACCCACCACATACAACCCCACCCCCGTGCCCAGGCCTGACCCCAAAAATCACCACTATTCCTACAAGCCGAACGCCAACTCGACCGCATACAGCTACTATCCCGGCACACAGAACCGCGTCACAACCGTCCATACCACGGCGCCCGTATACACCACGACGGTCCACCCCGCCACGGCACCTCAGCAACAGACCGTGCAGAAGGCGGTCAATCCCAACGGCGTCTATACCGCACCTGTTCTCAACGGGACGTCACAGGCCACAGGCACGACAGTCTCACGGCCGAGCAATCCGCAGACTGCGGGCACGACAGTCTCACGGCCGAGCAATCCGCAGACTGCGGACACGACAGTCTCACGGCCGAGCAATCCGCAGACTGCGGGCGCCAGCTGTCAGACAAATGCCGACTGCGCCGCAAACGACCGCTGCGTGCGCACAGGGACAACAGGTCACTGCGTGCGCCAGAAATAACCCTCAAGCCCCTGCGAGCCCGCATGCCAGACCAATCGACTTGCATCGAACCCCGCATGCCTCTGCGAGCACTTTCCTGAACACGCGGACGTGTAGCGTCACAGACTCCGCCGAAGCGGCTTGCGCAGCTTTTCGCGCCAGCCACTGTCGGCCTCAGAAGCCGCCCAGACGCACCGCCCTGATATGCAAAAGATCCTGCTTGTGTCGAGCGGCAATTCTTGACATACGGGATTTTTTGCGCAATTCTTAAAAAAGAGTGCAGTAAGCATTCCGACAAATCAGGAACGCATAAACAAGCAACCTTCATTCTAAATTGGAGTGTCAGTATGAATATCAGAGCTAATCATTCTCATGCAACGCGTCGTCTGGCGATGGGCATCGGCTGTCTCATTTTCGCACTCGCCCCCGCACTCGCATTTGCTGACCGTCCCGAGATCAACTGCGACCAGCTTTCGGATGAGGATTCGCAGAATTTTTATGATCTCTCGGCTCGCTGTGCAGATGCCGCTGCAAACAAGAATTATGAAGAAGCTCTCTCTCTCGGCATTCAGGCCATGAGCATCTGCACGACGGATGTCTACACCGAATACACGCTCGCGCGCGTCTATCAGCTCACCAATGACTGCCCGAACGCATACTATCACTACGAACTTCTGAGCAATCGTCCGCCAGAGGTCCAGAAAGACAACGCCGATATCTATAAAGGGCTCGCGAAAAACTTTAAGGAAATCAAGAATAAATGCGGCGATGTCGTCACGCTCGAAGTCGTCTGCGAAACGCCCGAAACCAAGATTTCCATCACGGGCATCAACAACGGCCAGCGCATGTCATGCCCCTTCTTCGGCAAAGTCACGCCGGGCTCCTTCACCTATACCGCAAGCAAAGAAGGGTATACGCAGATCCGCGACACGTTCATCGTCTCCGCTGAAGGCGCAAACATTACCATTCCCGCGCTTCAGGATGCCAATGCAACGGGCTATGTCCGCATCCGCTGCCCGAAAGGTTCCTCGAAATTCATTCTCACCGATGACAAAGGCAAGACCGAAGAATATGTCTGCCCATGGGAAGGAAACCTCCAGGCCGGCACCTATAAAATCAGGCTAGGCGGCTCCCCTGCTGAAGATGCCACCACTCTCGTCATTGAAAAGAAAGGCAATATCGAGTACTCAATCCCGAACGTCGCAAAAGCCAACTGCTCTGCCACGCCGCTCAGCAACTCCTCCGCACCCGTTGCTGGCGCGCTCCTTGCGCTCCTCGGCGCACTCGGCTTTGGCACGCTCCGCCGTCGCCGTCAGAACAACGCATAGTCCACTATGACTATATTTGACCTCACGCCGCAGGATCTCGTCGAAAACCTGCGGCGGCGCCTCAAAAAAAGCCTCGGACAGAACTTCCTGCTCGACGAAAATATCACACGACTGATCGCCCGAGAAGCCGACAACCTCAATCCCCATCACATCCTTGAGATCGGCCCGGGCGCGGGCGCGCTCACGCTCGCGCTATGCAAGCTCAATCGCCCCATCACTGTCCTCGAAAAAGACGATCACTGCGCGCGCTTCATTCAGAATACGTTCGCTCCGGAAATCCCCGACTTCGATGTCATTCACGGCGATGCGCTCGATGCCGAGCTCCCCGCGTTCCTCAGCGACCCGCTGGCACGCCCAATTCTCGTCTCAAATCTCCCATACAACGTCGCCTCGCAGATCTATTTCCGCTTCATCGACGCAGATTATCCGCTCGTCGGCATGGTCCTCATGTTCCAGCGTGAAGTCGCACAGCGATATCTCGCAAGACCAGGCGCAAAACATTACAGCATCCTCTCTGTCGTCGGGCAGTATTATCACGACATCGAACACGTCACCGATGTCTCCCCCGAATGCTTCCGCCCCGCACCTAAAGTCACCAGCACCGTCCTCAAGTTCGTCCCGCGAAAGCGCGAGCTCTCGCACGAAGAAGAACTTCAGTTCCGCAAGCTCGTTCACGCCGCGTTCGCTCTCAGGCGCAAAACACTCGTCAACAGCCTTTCGGGCTTTGCCGGCCTCGACAAAACTGCATGGACGCAAAAACTCTCCAGCATCGGGCTCGATGAAAATACGCGCGCGGAATCTCTCGGCTTCAAGGATTTCATCCGCATACTCAGGACCATCTGATCCATGCGCCGCATCTTCACACGCGACTCGCTGAAGCGAAGCATCCGACCGATCCTCATCATCCTGATCGCATGCGCATTCTTCTACTTCTGGGGCAATTATCGGAAAGTCTCTGTAGATATGACACTGCGCCCAGAAATCCCCGATGATGTGCCAATCCGCCTCGAAATGACCATCTATGACGCTGGCGGCGATGTCGCCGCCTCTTTTGCCGCAATCCAGCACGAAGGGCAGCTCATGCACCAGAACCTCGACCTCAGGCCCGGAAATTATCAGCTGCGCGGCATCGCCGCCACTCGCTCGGGCAAAAACGTCATCCTCCAAAAAGAAATCATCATTCCAGATGATGATGCTTCCATCGAGATTTATCTCAGACCATGAGACACACAAGCGAAGACTTCGTCGAACTTCTCAGCACAGGCAGGTCTTTTGCCGCACTCTGCCCCACAGATCTGAACGACAGCCTCCAAAGCGCTTTTCTCGGCACCTCCGGCCTCGTCTTTCTCGTCGCCCTCGACCACACGCGCAAAACCGAACTCCAGCACCTCGCGGACACGCTCGCGCACGCCGATCTCTCTGGCCTCCCCCCCTTTGCCGCCGTCACCCCGTGCGAACTAGAAATCATGCGCTCCGAAGATCCTGCGCGCTTCAAGACCCTTCATGTCCAGCGCTTCATCGCATTCGCGGAACAAGCCGACCTTCGCGACCTCGCACTGCGATACTGGTTCAACGTCTTGCGCGAAACAGCCTTGCACGCCCCCGTCGCCTACCTCTGCAGCGACACCTCAACGCGCAACGCCTTTGCAGTCCTGCCAGACCTGGTTGTCCTATCTCAGGAAAAAGATCCCCAAGCCCCCCCCACTCGCGAAGTCTTCTACTTCCCCGATACCGGCGACACACCCGCACTCCCCCAAAGCCTGCGCGCACGCCTCAAAAAAGCGCGTCCCGTCCTTCATGCCCGCCTCGAACATGACAGGCTTCGCCTGGATGAGGCCATACACCGGGCTCACTTGCAAAACCCCGAGCGCAACGCGCTCACAATACATATCGATCCCATCACCCCCGTCAGCGGCACAGTTGTCACCACGAGCACACTCGCGCTACTCACCGCGCTCACGATGCATGAGGCCGGACACATCCCAGACGAAACGCCCGCGCTCACTGCCTACAGCCTCTTTGCCGCCATTCATGCGCACGCGCTCGACTCGCTGAACGGCACCCCGCTCGAACAGTCACTCATCGCAGATTACCAGAATTCCGGCATCATTCAGATCCGCAACGGCGCACTCAGCCTCACGCCAAAAAGCCTCCGCATGTTCCCCGGCACACAGGCGTTTGCACAGCTCGGCATCCTCCACGCCTACGCGCACGATACATTATGCCGCACGGCCAGCGGCGCCCCTCTCGGACGCATCGAAACACGCTTCCTGCGCGAAAATACAGCCTTCATCCTCGGTAAAACGCTCTACCGCAAACATTTTCACGACCTCCTGGGCGGCGAGGCCGTCCTCAAGGCTCAATCCGAACCGCCACGCGAACTCTCCCTCGACAGACTGCCGTTCACCTGCAGCCGCGCTCAGGCCGAGGACATCCGCAAACTCCTCCAGGATGGCACCGAACCGACGGCCATACTCGCCCCAGAAACTGCCGACAGACTCGCGGAACTCCGAAACGCTTTTGCCAGCAGGCCGCACGCGCCATTCATCGAAATGACCTCAGACGCCGCTCACTGGTGGACATTTGCCGGCACCGACATCAATCGCATGCTCGCAGACTGCGTGCGCAAAATCGCCCCAAAACTCAGGCTCTCTGTCGGCTGCCTCCACCTGCGCATCGACTGGGCGCCCTCCCCCGACAACGCCGGCACCGCGCTTCGCGAAAAACTCCTCCGACTCTCCCAGACGCTCCACGCCAACGCCAAGCAGATGCCCCAGGCTCTCGCGGACAGCTTCTTCGAAGCCTACTGGCGCCGGCATCCCTATGCCTGGCTCCGCCCGCTCCTCCCCCAAACGCAGCTCGACCAAATCTTCAAAACAGATCTCAAGGCTTTCCAAAGCCATTTCTGCAACGCCCCCTCCGAAGTCCTGACCACAGACGCGCTGACCGAACTCGACACGCTTCCCGTCACCTTCGCGCCATTCGATGCCCCCACACACGACAAGCCCTCGATTGACAACGAGAAATCACGCGCATATACTGCACACACATCTCAACTCGCTCAGGAAAATACAGCCGACGCCCCCAGGCACCCGCAACTCGCTTCCCTGTACACGTCAAGGAGCAACGCCGTGATCCATTCTCAAAATTGCCCGTCCCCTATCCTCCCAGGCATCATGCACACGCAACTGCCCTGGTCACTTATCGATACCCCCGAATCACTCTCCGATGCCGTCAACCACATCCTTGCGATGCCCTTTATCGGCCTCGATGTCGAAACCACACTCACCGATCAGTGCCTCTGCCTCATCCAGATCGGCTGTGAAGACCAGACCTATATCATCGACCCACTCGCGGTCGACATCGCCCCGCTCGCTCAAGTCTTCGCAAATCCCAAACTCATCAAAATCATCCATAACGCCACATTCGAGAAAAAAGTACTCGCCAAATATGGCATGCAGATCAACAATATCACAGACACACTCCAGGTCAGCCGCCGACGCTACGGCACAAAATGCCCCGGCGGACACAGCCTCAAAGCTGTCTGCAACCGCGAGTTCGGCCTCGATATGGACAAGACTAACCAGACCTCCATCTGGAACAAACGCCCGCTCTCCGCATCCCAATACGAATATGCCGCCCTCGATGCCGAGATCCTCATCCGATTATATAAGCACTTTTTCAAAATATAATCTTATGCGCGCGCCTATGCGCCTCAGGCGCATACGGCTTGCTCGCCACGCTATGGCTTCGCCATACGCGCGGCTTATTTTATAATATTTTCATTTTAATACATTCTCAGAAGGATATCTTTTTCTCATCACCGTCAGACAGTGTAATTGTCTTTTCGCGGCTTTCCTTATCATCGGTACACTTGATCTTGTATGTGCCGGCAGTCAGCTCGACCTTCTTAGGGGTACTGCCGTAACTCTTGCCATCAATCGAAATACTGCAAGGCGACGTGCTTGAAATCTGAATAAGGCTCGTCAATTTATTTTTCCGCGCAGGTGATGACTTTTCATTCTTTGCGCCCGAACCGGAATCATCATCCATCAGCGCAAGCAGACCGGATACACTCGGATCCTCTTGCCTTAAAGCCTGCTTTTCATCTTTTGGGCTCAAAAGCATTGAATTGCCCTGATGACTTGGCGCTGGCGCCTCGGGTTTCGCGACTGTCGCCGGCGCTTCGGGTTTCACGACTGGCGCTGGCGCTTCGGGTTTTGCGACTGGCGCTGGCGCTTCGGGTTTCGCGACTGGCGCTGGCGCTTCGGGTTTCGCGACTGGCGCTGGCGCTTCAGGTTTTGCGACTGGTGCGGAAACTTCGCGCTGTGGCGTTGGACGCTGCACTTTCGGCCTGGGCTCAGAGATTGTCTCTTTCGGCTTGGATGTCTGTGCAGGCTGTGAATGCTCAACAGGATTGGATAAAGGCTGCTCAGCCCCCAGCGCTTGCGCCCCAACTTCATGAGCACCATCCGTAAGCTTTGGGGGTTGCCGCATGTCAGTTTCGGGAGCTTTCGACATGCCGGAATAGCCAGATTTGTCAAACGAGTCATTCAAAGCCATGTTCGCCTGCGCGAGCGCGGCTTCCGCATGAACTGGCTCAGGCGCTTGGCGTTGTTCAGGCGCAGGTATCATCTCTCGCTGCGTCCCTGTGACTTCAACTGGCATGTTCTGTCTAAGCATAAAGATGAAGCTGACCAAGCCAGCGATGAGACATACGACAACGCACCCAATGATGAGGTTTCTGCGGCTTTTCCTGGAACTGTCCGATGCTTCATCCCCAATCTTCATCAACAGGGATAATGTTTTGCCTGCGGAAGCCGCTGAACGCTCCACACTCGTCTTCCGCCCTTCCTGCAGACAGGTCAGGTCAGCGATGACATCCACAAAGGACTGATACCGGTCTTCAGCCTTCTTCATCGTACATTTTTGAACGATTCCCTCAAGGCCGCCCGGAACTTTGGATGAATCCGGCCGTTTCAGCGCAGGCAATGGCTCATCAGCCTGCTTATGCATCATAGCCAGGGCACTTGAGGCTTCAAACGGCAACCGCCCGCAGATGATAAAGAAAAGTATCAGTCCATAAGAATAGATATCCGACCGGTGATCCGCCGGCATACCATAACACTGTTCCGGACTCATGAACGCAGGCGTGCCCACAAGCGTCCCTTGCTGCGTCAGCGTATTCGGGCAGCCATCTTTGATTTTTGCAATGCCGAAGTCGAGTATCTTGACCGCAAACCGGCCAGATACACTCTCGATCAGCATGATGTTATCCGTCTTCAAATCGCGGTGAACAATGCCTGCTTTGTGCACTGCAGCCAAGGCATCTGCAATCTGCAAAGCGATATCGATGATCTGACGCATTGAAAACACATAATGCTCAGCCACATACTGAGCCAGCGTCTTGCCATCCACATACTCCATGACGATGCAGAGCTGCCCATCAACGTTCAGGACATCGTGCAACTTGACCGCATTGGGATGCGTCACGCGCCCATACACTTTGGCTTCATTGATGAAACGCTCAACAGCTACATGATCCTGATAATACTCGCGCTTTAGCTTCTTGATGGCAACGATCTGCTCTGTCCCCTTTTGGTGAGCAAGGTAAACTTCACCCATTCCGCCAGAAGCAATCAGCTTCTCGACATCGTATTTGTCCTCGACACACTTGCCAACAAGATCATCCACTGTTTATCTCAACCAAATCCTATGTGCAACCACACGCCCCCCCCAAAAAACAGACCGTTCTGATTGTAATACACAGGCCAAGAACTGTCCACTTTTGAGTGCGACAATTTCAAACACTCCCCCCTCCACGGTGTACGCAAAGTCGATTGACTCTTACGTATCACTTGTAACTGCCCGGTAGTATCTGTAACGGTCTCAGACTTGTTGTCCTTAGACCTCCTACCTTTTTTCGGCTTGCTCGTTAGAGCCTGCCGTAGCGTTACATCGGGGACGCATGACTCCGCCCCATAATCAGGAGACTTGCTCCGGATTATACTTATCTCGTTTGGTTCGGTTTCGGGCGTTTTCATTCTCAGTACGTACTCGGAGGCTCGCCATCTGGTAAAACTATCCTCAATTATCAATTATTCAAACTTCTGAAAGGACAAAGCAAATCACGTCTCCTGTTCATATTTCTCTCAAGAACATTACTGT